>CAZJXA010000162.1:0-7665 GCA_964549785.1 uncultured Phycisphaeraceae bacterium
CGAAGTCCGAATCGCGAACTTGGAGGTAGTGAGCCCGCGCAACAGCTTCGGTATAGCCCAACCACGCGGCCGAAACGTGAGCCGGGAAGACCTCGGCGAGTTCGTTGGCCCGCGAACTCCGAAGGTTTTGGAAGAGCCTCGGCCACGAGCCCACACCGGCCCGCTTGATGAACCGCTCGAACTGGGTGCGGAGGTTCACCCCCGGCCGGCGGAGTTCGTTGAAGACGTACTCAGAGCCCACCGGCGCTGCCGCGAAGATCGCCATGAGGTATGGCTCGACTTCGGCGAAGAGAGGCACCACGCGGTACTCACGCCCTTCCTTGCCGCTTGTCTTTGCGGCATGGATCACGATCCGTTTTTTGTCCCAATCGATATCACCCCAACGGATCGCGAAGTGCTCGCTCGGGGTGCGAAGCCCACACCACCGCGCGAGCGCGATGAGTGCTTTCCATTCGGCCGACGTTGCCTCATAGATAACCTTTCCCACCACCTCCGCAGGGATGAACACCATCCGCTCCCGATTGGTTTGCCCGCCGGCTTTCAGTCCATCGAACGGGTTTTCGATGAGCATCTTCCACCGCACGCCCAACCGGAAGAAAGCCCGGGCCGTCTTCACCCGCTTGGAGATCGTCGCTCCGGCGAGTTCATCATCCACAAGGCTTCGGCGAAACTTCTCGGCATCAAGGGAACCGATCGCCTTGATGGGAGTTTCTTTGCCGAGGCATGTTTCGAGAGCCGAACGGGTTTGGAGGTAGACCACGCGGGTTTGTGGCCAACGGTCAAAGACTTGAACACCTCATCGAGCATCCCCCCCAGCGTGAGGGATGCTTGATCTTTGCGAGCACCGACAAGCCCGAGTTCTGTGAGTCGATCGCGGAGTGAATCAGAGAGCCCCGAGAGCCACTTCGTGAGATCCGCTCCCGGCGCTTCATTCAGCGCCCGAACCCCGGCGAGTTCATCGAGCCGAGCGCAGAACCGCCGGCCCGTATCGATTGTCACCCTTCCGAGGTTCACTTTCCGCTTGTGGTTGTCGATCACAACCACCGCCGCCTTCAAGGTTATCTTTCCTCCGCCGCCGAGATCGATGAGATATGCCATGATGAATCCTTAGTCCTATCTGCCACACCGCGCCACTGTGAGACACAAAGAATCTTCAACCATTCCGACCACCCCCCAGAGTGCCAGAGTGCCGAGGGGGGTAGGGTCGGCACCCTGACCACCCGTTCAAGTTCGGCCGCGCTCAAACGCCGGCGGAATCTCGATGAGCACCCACTCCCAACCGATGCGGGTTTGACGAACCTCAATCTCGGGAAGGTTGCCTCGGGCCCGCTTCACCGTCCGCCAAGCGTGCCGATCTCGCTTGGCCCTCGCCATAAGTTCCGCCGAAGCGACGGGCCCGGATGAGAGTTCCTTCCGAAGCCAGTCCTCCGCCTTTTCGACCTTGCCCGACCCATCGGGCTCGGCGAGATACTCATCGGCCGTGATATCGACCCGCCCTGGCTCCCAAACGATCCGAGGATGCCCACCATCATCGACCACGCGGTAGGCAAGCCCGCCGGCATCCTTGCAGAGATTCATCTTGGCGCGAAGGAAGAGCCGCCGGTCTTCATCATCGCGGTCTTCGACCACCCACCATGCCGCACACGCCGCCGCCACCATCGCGAGGGAGCCCGCGATCCGATGCATGGCCCGAGGGTTGCCTCCGCCCTTATTCGGGTGCGCGATCGCAACCACCGCCGCCCCCGTTTGCGCGGCCAGCATTTGCAGAGGCATGAGCGCACCCCGCACCGCAGAGGCATCGTTCCCATCGACCTTGCCCATAAATGCGGAGATCGGGTCGATCACCACAAGCGACGCGTTCACCTCTTCGACCTTCTTCCGAAGTGCATCAGAATGCTCAAGCGTGAAGATTCCCGGATTCGTCGCCCTCGGCATTTGGACCGCATCGACCGTGAACATGCCGGCGGGATCACCCCCGGCGATGCGAAAGCGCGGGGCCACCGTCATCGCGAGATCGTCTTCAACCTGCACAAGCACCACGTTCGCAGTTTTCGCACGGCCCGCCGTCCGGCCACGGTGCACCGGTTGTCACCCGTGCCGCAATATCGAGCGAGAGCGTCGATTTCGAAGCCGAGGGATCGCCAGCGATGAGCGTGAAAGCGCCGGCGGGAATGCGGCCCGGCCACAGCCACCGCTGCGGGCGCTCGGTGACCGCATCGAGCCGGACGCCCACAACCTCCGGCCGGTTCAAGCGCCACCCCCACCCAAAAGCCACTTGATGTTTTCGCCGATCGCCGCTTCTCGCCGGACGTGCTCGCGCTCGAACGCCGCCGCCGTTGCGAAGTCCCCGCGAGAGGCCGCCGCAAAGCCATTTGGGCGGAGATCGGCCGTGAGTGTCCCATCCATTTCCCGTCGCAGGTGCTCGCCGAGTGATACACTTTGACGTTCAAACTCTTTTCCCCGCGTGCTTGCCGGCCTCGGGGGATTTTCTTCGTACAAGTGCTCAATGTTTCGGAAGAAATTCAATCGTTCGGCCCAGCCTTCTCGGTCTTTGCAGAACGAGCCGGAGCCTTCGCAACGAACTCCGCGAGATCCTCTTCCTTGATGCGAGTCGAGCCGCCGATCTTGACCGCCCGGAGCATCCCGCTCTCAATCCAGCGATGGACCGACCGGTCCGACACGCCCGTGTTGTGTGCCACTTCCGCAATCTTCAACAATCGCATGATGAACCTCCTGCTGTCTATGTAGGACGCGAACGTCGCGTGTCGCACGATGGCGCCGGAGAGTGAAGGATCACGCCCTTGCCAGGATTAAGTCGACGTCTCCAAGTTGTGATTCAGAAGTGATCCGGATCACAACTTGTGATTCGATTGTGTCACTAGTGGAGGAGGGTGAATGAGTTCGCGAAGTGCAACTCCGATCTGCTTTCCCCATCGAAACACGCCCGTTTCAGCGGCCGCTGCCAAGTCGCGGATCTCGGCGTTCGTGAATCGTTGAAACGACCCGGCCCCGCCCCTCGCTCGGGCCTTCACTCCGGCCGCTTTGCGAATATTGTCGAACGCGGAAGGACTCCAGTCTGGTCGGTCGATCGCAATCCGAACCGCGTCAATTAGCTCTTTTCTCGTGTAACCGCTCACCTTTGGAGGCGTCGGCGCCTCCTTGCTGGCAGCGGGCATTTGCGTCAAAATCTTGCGTGCAATTTCTGCCGCGACGGCCTCAGTCACGGGCGTTACCGGTCTTGCCGCGGTTCCCTTCTTCCATGCCGCAGCTCGCAGTGAGGAAAGGGCGGACTTCCACTCCGGTGGCGCCGATACTTTGTCCCATTGATTGGCTTCTCCGTTCGCCGTTTCGTGCGCCCAGTCGTCCTCACTTGGAAACGAAGCTGCTAGTAGATTGATCGCCCTTCGTACGAGTACCACGGGGTCCCCCTGTGCGAGCCCTTGCACAATGCGCAACTCGTCGGCGGCCCTCTCGACCAATTCGCGGCAGCGTTTGACGTGACCACGGAAGTTGGTGACCGCTCGAAAGGTCTCGTCGAACGCTCTGCCCCACCTGTTTAGGAAGATCGCACCCTGCGACTTCAGTCGGTCCGAAACGCCGTCTGAGCCATCCCAATCCAGCCAAGCCCTTCTTTCCTCCGTGGAGGAGTTCCGTCCTCGACCTGGAAGTCCAGATTTGGGGGGCTTCCAACGGAACGCCTTCCGGAATTCTGGCCCAGCACCACCTCGGAAGCAGCTTTCCAATTCTGACAACGCTTCCGCGTACCGGCTCGCTTTTGCCTCGAGGCAAGCCATCTCTTTGAAGAGCGGCACGAGTATGGGGTACGCTGCGTTCTTTGCGGACAAGGTCTCTCCGTCCATGAGGCCATCCATCCTAGGGCCGGGCGTGCCCGGTCTCGAAGCGACTGGACTCCGGGATGCCTGCCAGACCCAATCATCGGGGTTCAACCCCCATGCCCAACCTGAGATGTCGCTCGCCGTCTGCCCAAAGTATGTCCTGTCGTGCGCCGCCGGCGACGGATTTCCGGGCCAACGCGAGAATCGGGCGAGATTTCGAGGGGCAACCGGGCGGCGTTCGAGGCCATTGCTCCTAACGAAAGGCCCCACCGCCTGCCAGTTCCGGACGCTCCCAAGGCATTGAGCCAGCAGCCAAACCTCGCAGACTGAGAAACTGCCCACCTCGCCCCCGAAATGGCTTCGCTCACTGACAGCGCCATGTCAGCCAGGGACTCGCTGGCAATCGCACCATACCGCGCCCCACGATATCATCGGCCGAACATGGCCGTCCTCCGAGACTCCGCTCGGTTGGCCGCATGAGGAGTTTCACGCTGCCCGAATTCCCTATCAAACCCGGGTCCATCGTCTCCGGTCCGGTCTTGCCCGAGCCCGTCCGGGTTCTGGCCGTCACCCCCATGGGAACGTCCATCTGTATTTTCGGCAAGGGGTTGCGCACCGGTTTGGCCCATACTCCCGTGCTCAGCCAGGCCCAGTTGGCTGAACTCACCATTTCGGCGGATCAGGAACCCCTCGATGGCAACGCCTCGCTCTTCCGCCTGGGCGTCGAGGCACTCCGGCTGGGCTTGGCGTATGGGTACGACCCCTACTTCGCCCTCTCCATCGCCCGGGTAGACCCCCTCCCACATCAACTTGAAGCGGTGTACGAGTACTTCCTGAAGCTTCCCCGGATTCGCTTCCTCCTCGCTGACGACCCCGGCGCCGGCAAGACGGTGATGGCCGGCCTGCTCCTGAAGGAATTGAAGGCCCGCGGCCTCGTGAAGCGGGCTTTGATCGTCACGCCCGCCAACCTCACCTTTCAGTGGCAGCGGGAGCTCAAGGAGAAGTTCCGCGAGAACTTCGATGTCATCAACAGCGACGTTCTCCGGTCCAACTACGGCCAGAATCCGTGGCAGGACCGAAACCAGCTCATAACGTCTATCTCCTGGGTCTCCAGAATCGAAGACGCCCGCGAAAGCCTGCTCCGGAGCCGCTGGGACATCGTGATCGTCGATGAGGCCCACAAGATGGCCGCGTATGCCGAGGACCGCAAGACCCTCGCCTTCCGCCTGGGCGAGTCGCTCTCGGGCATGACCGACCATTTATTGCTTATGACCGCGACCCCGCACAAGGGCGACCCCGACAACTTCTGCCTGTTCCTCTCTCTGCTCGACAAAGACGTCTATGGCAACATCGAGAGCCTCGAACAGGCCATGCGGCAGAACGAGGCCCCGTTCTACCTCCGCCGCATCAAGGAAGCCCTCGTCACCTTTCCCGATCCTGTTACGGGCAAGGTCCGCCGGCTCTTCACCAAGCGAGAGGTCAAAACCGCCGACTTCCAACTCGACGGCGAGGAGCTCGACTTCTACGATGCGCTCACCCGGTACGTCGAAGACCAGTCGATTCTTGCCTCCGCCGAAGACAGCGCCCGGGGCCGGGCCGTGGGCTTCACCATGGCGATGCTCCAGCGTCGAATGGCCTCCACCATCTACGCCGTCCGCCGCAGCCTCGAACGCATGCGCGACCGCCGCGAGAAGATCCTCGAAGACCCGATCGCCCACCGCAAGGAACAGATCGAGCGGAAGCTGCCCGAAGACTTCGACGACCTGACCGAAGACGAGCAGCAAGAGATCATCACCGAACTCGAAGGCTTTGTCGCCAATGTTGATCCGGCCGCACTTCGCGACGAAATCGCCAAGTTGACGAACCTTTGCGCCCAGGCCATGCAACTCGAACGCCGACAGGTTGAGACCAAGCTGACGAAGCTCCGCAGCCTGCTGACTGACAACGGCTTCTTCGCGGATCACTCCAAGAAACTTCTGATCTTCACCGAGCACAAAGACTCGCTCGACTTCCTCGCCGGCGATGGCCGCGACGGACGCCCCTTGGGCAAACTCCGCGAGTGGGGCCTCACCGTCACCGTGATTCATGGCGGTATGAAGATCGGCGACCGCGACACTCCCGGCTCCCGCATCTGCGCCGAACGCGAGTTCCGCGAGTCGTGTCAGATTCTCGTCGCCACCGAAGCCGCCGGCGAGGGCATCAACCTCCAGTTCTGCTCGCAGATGGTCAACTACGACATCCCGTGGAACCCTGTCCGGCTCGAACAGCGGATCGGCCGCATCCACCGCTACGGCCAAGAGAAGCCCTGCCTCATCTTCAACTTTGTCGCCACCAACACCAACGAAGGCCGCGTGCTGGCCAAACTCCAGATGCGGCTCGCCGAGATCCAGAAGGAACTCGGGACCGATCAGGTCTTCGATGTCGTCGGCGAGATCCTCCCCGGCCGCGAGATCGAGAAACTCTTCCGCGACATGTACAGCCGGCGACTCGATGTGAACCAGGTCGAGGAACGCATCGTGGAGCGGGTCGATAGCGAACGGTTCCGGGCCATCACCGAATCGGCCCTCGAAGGGCTCGCCAAGAAAGAACTCAACCTCTCCGCCATCGTCGGTCGCTCGGTCGAGGCCAAAGAGCGTCGCCTTGTGCCCGAGGCCATCGAGAACTTCTTTACCGAAGCCAGCCCCATCGTCGGCATCAACACCAAACCCACCGCCGAGGCCGCCCGAACCTACCGCATCGGCCGCACGCCGCGCCACCTGCTCCCAATCGGCGACCGGCTCGAACCCCGCTTTGGTCGCCTCGGGCGCGAATACCACAAGATCTGCTTCGACAAGGCGCACCTCGTTCAAGAACCGACGCTGGAGTGGGTCACACCCGGTCACCCGCTCTTTGAGGTCGTCCGCGAGTCCGTCTCCGAATCCGCGGCTGCCGCGCTCCGCAGCGGCGCAGTCTTCCATTCGCTCAAGCACAGCGGCGAGCTTGTGCTCGATGTCTTTGCCGCTTCCATCAAAGACGGCCGGGGCAATACGCTGCACCGCCGGCTGTTCGTGGTCGAAACCGCGGCGGATGGAACCCAATCGGTTCGCCAGCCGACGATCTTCCTCGACATCACGCCCGCAGCGCAGGCAGGCTCCAAGCCCTCCACTCAGCAAGTCGGCATGGCCTTGCCCGACCGCCAAGCCGTCGAGATCTTCCTTATTCAAGATGCTCTCAACCCGTGGCTTGGCGAGTTGCAGGCCGAACGCACCAAGGAGGTCGGCAAGGTCGCCGCGCACGTCGAGATCAGCCTGAAGGCGCTTCTGAACACCGAGAACCTGAACCTGGCCGACCTGCTCGAACGACAACTGAACGGCCAGACGATCCAAGGCATCGAAGGCCGAATCTCGATGTCGGAGCAGCACCTCGACGACCTGAATAACCGGCTGGAGAGCCGGCGGCGCGAACTCGACATGGAACGGCACGCGACCATCGCCGACATCACCCATGTGGGCCGGGCGGTGGTGCTACCCCACCCCGATCGCAACGCACCGGACATGGCCCCGATGGTCCGTGATGATGAAGTGGAACGCCGCGCTGTTGCAATCGTCATCGGATACGAAGAGGCCCGTGGCTGGGTGGTCGAAGACGTCCAGAAAGACAATCGCGGCTTCGACCTCATCTCTCGCCGTCCGCACCCGGAAGACGCTAAGACCTTTGTTGAAGTCCGGTTCATCGAGGTCAAGGGCCGTGCCGGTGTGGGCGAGGTCTTCTTGAGCGCCAACGAATACCGCGCAGCGGAACGACTGCGGAACGATTTCTGGCTCTACGCCGTCTTCAACTGTGCGAGCCC
>CAZJXA010000163.1:0-7662 GCA_964549785.1 uncultured Phycisphaeraceae bacterium
TTGATCGCCTCGCCGAAGTGCGCGAGTTCGTCGGCGGCTTCCTCATCACCTTCGTGGAGCGAGAAGGCCGTATGCAGGGCACCAATCTCGACTTGGTGGCCGCCATCGTCGCCGCGGCGGGTGATTCCCGTGTCACGATCGCGGGCGGAGTGACCACCCCCCACGACATCGCTGCGCTCGACCGTCTGGGCGCCGATGCCCAGGTCGGTATGGCCCTCTACACCGGTCGCCTCTCCCTCGCCGAAGCTTTCACGGCACCCTTGGTCTCCGATCGCCCCGACGGCTTGTGGCCCACAATCGTGAGTGACGAGTTTGGGGTCACGCTCGGCCTCGCGTATTCGAACGCGGAGAGCGTGGCCCGGGCCTTGGGCACCGGCCGGGGCGTCTATTGGTCGCGCCACCGCGGGCTGTGGGAGAAAGGCGCTTCCAGCGGCCACTCCCAGGAGCTCGTGCGGATCGGCATCGATTGCGACCGCGACACGCTGCTCTTCACCGTTCGCCAACTGGGCGCCTTCTGCCACCAAGGCACGCGCACGTGCTTCGGACCGGACCGAGGAATCACCGCCACGTTCGCCCGCATTCAGGCTCAGATGGCCGCCGCCACGCCCGGCTCCTACTCCGCCCGACTCGCATCAGATCCCGCACTCTTGCGTGCGAAACTGATCGAAGAAGCGACGGAACTCGCCGAAGCCGCAACCCCCGCCGCCATCGCCCACGAAGCCGCCGACGTTCTGTACTTCACGCTCGCTCACCTCGCTTCCGCAGGGGTCGATCTGGCGCGCGTGGCCGATGAACTCGACCGCCGGGGCCTGGCTGTTTCAAGGCGGCCCGGAAACGCGAAAGGCGGACCGCAATGAGCTTGCTCCGGCTGCTGGATCCTTCCGACCTCACGCGCCGCCGCGCCGCCGCGATCGACGATGCAACGCTCAGCGCCGCTCGGGGCCACGTCGAAGCCATCCGCTCGGGTGGCGAAACGCACGCGCTGACCCTCGCCGAGCGTTTCGGCGATGTTCCACCGCACACCCGCGCTGCGGAACTGGTGATCAGGCCCGAACGCCTCCGTGCGGCCCTGGGAGCGCTCCCCGCCGCCACGCGGCATGGGCTGGAGGCCTCGGCCGACTCCATCCGCGCTTTCGCGCTCGCGCAACGGGCTTGCATCAACGATCTCGACACCCAAACCCCCGGTGACGGGTTCCAGACCGGCCCGACCCATGCCGGCCCGACCCAGGCCGGCCAGGCCGTCCGCGCCGGTCACCGCGTGATCCCACTTTCTTCCGCGGGGTGTTACGCGCCGGGCGGCCGCTATCCCCTCCCCTCCTCGGTGCTGATGACCGCCGTCACCGCGCGGGCGGCGGGCGTGGCGTCGGTCTGGGTCGCAAGCCCAAAGCCCACGGTCGAAACCCTGGCCGCCGCGGCGATCGCCGGAGCCGACGGCGTGCTGCCGTTGGGCGGCATCCCCGCCATCGTCTCGATGTCGGAGGGGTTGTTCGGCCTCCCCGCCTGCGACATCGTCACCGGGCCCGGAAATCGGTGGGTGACGGCCGCGAAGTCGCTCATCCGCGATCGCACCACCATCGACCTCGTCGCGGGTCCTTCCGAGCTCCTGATCATCGCCGATAGGCACGCGGATGCGGCCCTCATCGCCGCCGACCTCCTGGCCCAGGCAGAGCACGACGAGGACGCCCTGCCCGTGCTCATCGTCACCGACGTCCGTTTGATCGATGCCGTCGAGCGCGAACTCGAACAGCAACTCGCAACCCTGCCGACCCGCGCCACCGCCGCCATCGCGCTCCGCAACGGGGGCGTGTTGCTCGCGGCCGGCGTGGACGAAGCCGTTGCCTTCGCCGAAGCGTTCGCCCCCGAGCACCTGGAACTTATGATCGAGCACGCCGCAGCGGTCGAACCCGCCATCCGCAACGCCGGAGCCGTCTTCATCGGACGCGCAACCGCCGAGGTCTTCGGAGACTATGGGCTCGGCCCCAATCACACGCTGCCGACGGGCGGCTGGGCGGCCCTCACCGGCGGGCTTTCGGTCTTCTCGTTCCTGAAGGTGCGGACCTTCATGGAAACGCCCGAACCCGGCCCGGAACTCATCGACCGCGTGTCCGCGTTCGCCCGCATCGAGGGTCTGGAGGCCCACGCGCGGGCGGCCGAACGCCGGCGGTATTGATCGCATCCCGAGAGCAAAGATTCCGGAAAGAGCACGATCTGAACCTGCCTCCGCCGCGGGTTTCCCGTCTCTTCTGTGTTCGCTTCTCCGATTCGCTGCGTTCAGCTCGTGCTCTTGGGCGTCCGGTGCTTCCGCTTCGCGTGCCGGATGATCTCGCCCGTCGCGAGGTACACCACGTCCTCGGCGATATTCGCCATCAGGTCGCCGATCCTTTCCAACTCGCGGCCGACTCGGTAAATGTACATCGCGACCGCGACCCCGTGATCCGAGTGGTCGCGCTTCATCATCTCCATCGTTTCCTCAAAGAGACGGCGGTCCAATTGATCGATGATTTCGTCGCTGACCACCAGCCGACGCGCGGCCTCGGTGTCCTCGTCCAGCACCGCCCGCAGAAGTTCGTGGCACATGGCCGGAACCCGCTGCGAGAGTTCCACGAGCGCGGTCGGCCAAACCGGCCCGGCGCAGTTCAACTTCGATATCTTGACCGTGACCTTTGCGATCGAACTGGCGTGGTCGGCGACCCGTTCGATATCCGAGTTCACCTTGAGGACGAACGTGATAATCCGGAACTCGCGCGCGAACGGGTGATAGAGCGCGAGGATCTCATAGCACTCCTGCTCGATCTCGACCTCTTCGTTGTCGACGCGGTCGTCGGTCAGCCGGACCCGCATCGCCGCGTCCGCATCCAGCGTCCACAGGGCCTGAACCGCCGATTCGAGCATCGAGACCGCGACCATCGCCTCGCGCACCAGCCGCCGCTTGAGCCGGATCACCCGCCGATCGCTCGCCAAACCGCCCTCGTCGCCCCCCGCATATTCCATGTCCGTCATCACCAACCGTTCCCCTTCCTTAGGGCAGCACCGCATCTTAAGGTCGAGTCTCTTTCGGGCGGCGCGTCGGCCCGGACACCTGGCCAGTGTAACCGATATGCGATCGTCAGTGGGCCGCGACCGTCGCCGACGCATCGACCAACCGCAAGGTTTTCCACTTTCCGCCCGCGAACCGCGCGAGAATCGCCAGACTCAGCAAGATGATGTACGCCGCGGCCGCGATCCAGGGTCCAATCGATCCCAATTCCGGGAACCGCCACACCATGAAGTGCCCGCCCCCCACGATGACGCCCCACGAGAGAAGGATGGTGACGATCCCCACCCAGGCGGTGTCGCCCGCGCCTCGCAGCGCCCCCGTGAGGGACATCGCCAGCCCGTCGAAGAACTGGAACGCCGCCGTGGCGATCAGGAACCCCGAGCCGAGCCTCACCAGCAGTTCCGCATCCGCCGGGTCTGTCCCTTCGCGGATGAAGAGCCGTACCAAGTCTTCTCGAAACACCACAAACAGCACCGCGCAGACGCTCATGTAGATGCACGCCAGGGCCACGCCCAACTTGGCCCGCTGGGCCGCCAAGTCCGGACGGCCCATGCCCATGCACTTGCCGACCGTCGCGGTGATGGCGATCGAGATGCCCACGGTTGGCATAAAAGAGAGCGACATGTACTGGTGCGCGATCCACCCCGCCGTGGAGTGCTTTTCCCCGAATCCGCCGACCAGTTTCACCATGAAGACGGCCCAGCAGATCATCTCGTTTCCGAACATGACGGCCCCGGGCCAGCCCAGTCTGGCGATGTCGAGCACATGACTCCGCGAGGGCCGCCAAACCCCCCGGGTGCCGTATTTTCGGTGCATCGGGAAGAGGAACGACCACAGCGGGATCAAGAATTCAACGCCCGTGCCAATGACCGTGGCGATCGCGGCTCCCTCGATCCCCCACTTGGGCAGCCCGAAGTTGCCCAGTACCAGGCCGTAACTCAGCACGAAGTTGACGACGTTCCCCGCGAGCCCGGCCACCAGAATCACCCACGGCTTGTGAATCCCATAGAAATACTGCGAGATGCCGCGCGTGGCCATCGTCAGGAAGGCCCCGTACACCAGGATCTGGCCATACCCCGCTTCCAAGGCAACACGCTCGGGGCTGTGGCCGATCCACTCAAACAGTCGGGGCATGAAGACGCCGTACGGGATCAGCAGCACCGCCGCAACCAGAGCGATCCAGAGGCCGTTCCACGCGTACGCCGCGCCCCGCTCCGGCTTCCCGGCCCCGAGGTTCTGCGAGACATAGGTATTGATGATCGTGAGAAAGCCCATCACCACGGCGATGGGCACAAAGGCCGCCAACCCGCCGTTGCCCTGCGCTCCAACGTAAATCGGGTCGTCACCGATCCGCGACACCATCCACTTGTCGACAAACTGCATCAGCGTGTACGACGACATCGTCGCGACGGTGGGCGCGGCGATCGACAGCAACTCCCGGACGGGGCCTTTCTCGACCTCGGGGGCCAGCGGATGTGGGATGTCGGTGCTCATCGAGGGGGCACCCTAGCGTAGCTTCGCGCCGTCGCGAGCTGCCGGTCGCCGGCGATGACTCCGCGCTTAACCCGCGATGGCCCGGCGGATGTCGCTGGCGGTCCGCCAGAGAGGCGCTTGATCTCGCCGCTCGCGCGCGAGTTCCGTCGCCAGCGCGTGCCCCAGCCGCTCAAAGTGTTCGACCGTGTTGTACAACTGGGCCGACATCCGCACCACCCGCGTGTTCGCGTCACCGAAGCGCCACACGGGGGCCACCACGCCGTGGTTGTTGAAGAGTTCGTCCTGCAGGGCATCGTCGTAGCACGTCGGACGGTTCAGCAGCGTCGCGTCGGGGTCGGGGATCGGGATGGTCACCATCGAGCCCACCATCGTGTCGGGGGCCGGAGCATCCATGCGGAGCATCCCGCACACGACGTCACGCCCGCGCAGTGCCAACTCATGGTTGTGCCGCAACAGCGCCGGCCAACCCCCCTCCAGCAAAGAACCCAGCGTCGAGATCGCCGTCGGCACCGCCAGCATCCCGGAATAGTCGTCCGTTCCCATGTAATCAAAGTCACGCAAATAGAGGGCCCGGTCCGGCCTCACCTTGTTGGCGCGGCTGGAGAGCGATAACGGTCGGAAGCCCGCCTGTTTGTCGGGCCGCACATACAGGAAGCCCGTCCCCTTGGGGGCGCTCAGCCACTTGTGCCCGCTCCCCACCCAGTACGTCGCCTTCAGCCCGGTCAGGTCCACGGGAATCTGCCCCGGCGTATGGGCCCCGTCCACCACGATGTCGATGCCACGTCGGTTGAACTCGTCAACGACCGCCGCCACCGGGAACACCAGCGAAGTCGCGCTCGTGATGTGACTGATGAACCCGATCCGTGTCCGGTCGCTCAGGCCCGCCAGAAACCGCTCCGCCACGCCGCCCGAACCCCCGTTCGCATCGCAGATCGGGAACGGGATGTTCACCTTCACCACCCGCGCCCCGGTACGGGCACACACCCGCTCCAATTCGTTGGTCAGGCTCCCGTATTCGTGGTCGGTGATCAGAATCTCGTCGCCCGGCTTGAGATCGATGTTCGCCAGAATGGTCGCCAGCCCGATCGTCGCGTTCGGCACCGGCGCCAGATCCGCCGCGCGGCAGTTGAAGAACGCCGCCAACGACGCCCGCACCCCGTCCATCAGTTTCTCAAGGTCAAACTTGAAGAACCGGACCGGGTCGCGCTCCATCCGGGCCCGCGCTTCGTCTTGCGCCCGTTGCACCGCCCGGGGCACCGACCCGTACGACCCGTGGTTCATGAACGTCAGGTTCGGGTCGATCGACCAGTCCCCGCTCGGGAACACCAGCCGTGCCGGGGAAGCCGTCGCCGCATCGATAAGAGTGTGGGAAATCACATTGGAAAGTATCGACCATTCCGTCAATTTTCACGCACACCCGCCCCGCAATTCTGACCAGGGCTCGTCAACTCTACTGGCCCTCAGTGTTTTCCAACCATCCACGATCGCATTGCCGGGCAAAATCACCCATCCGGAATACGCTTGAGTCCCACTCGTGTTGTCACGCCCCAACATCCTCGTCGCCCACGACTGGCTCGTCGGTCTTCGCGGCGGCGAATGGGTTCTCGACCGCGTCATCAAGGTGGCCCAATCTCTCGGCGACGTCGCCGCCATCGTCACGATGTTCGACGACGGCCGACCGATCACCCCCGCCATCGACAACCTCCCGCGCATCGTCTCGCCCTTGGGCCGCTCGGGTTCGATTTTCAACCTCGCCCGCCGCTGGCTCCTCCCGCTCTACCCGCTCGCGGTCCAGGCTCTCGGTTCGCGCATCGCCGACCTCCACCGCCGGCAACCCTTCGATCTCCTCATTTCCACGAGTTCCGCGGCGATCAAGGGTTTGAACGCGCCCCCGGGCGTCTCTCACCTCTGTTACTGCCACGCCCCGGCCCGATACCTCTGGTCGCTGGGTTCCGAGTACGCCGAGGGTTCGGTCGCCCGCCGCCTCGGTCTCGAAGTCTTTGGCGATGCCCTGCGCGAGTGGGACCGCAGCTCGGCCGCGAACGTGGACGTCTTTCTTGCCAATTCGTCCGCGACCAAGCGCGCCATCCGCGATTCGTGGGGACGGGAGTCGAGCGTCGTGTTCCCGCCGGTCCGAACCGGCTACTTCACCCCGCCGCCAACTCCCCGCGCTCCCGGCGGACCCTGGCTCGTCGTTTCCGCGCTCGAGCCCTACAAGCGGATCGACCTCGCCATCCGGGCTGCCAACCACACCGGCCACCCCTTGCTCATCGCGGGTGACGGTTCCCAGCGGGCGTCCCTTGCCTCCCAATGCGGCACCTCGGTCCGGATGCTGGGCCGCGTCAGCGATCCCGAGTTGCTCGCACTCTACCGAACCGCCCGTTGTTTCCTGTTTCCTCAGATCGAAGACTTCGGGATCGTCGCCGCGGAAGCTCAAGCCTGCGGGCTCCCCGTGGTCGCCTTCGCTCAAGGCGGCGCCCTCGACATCGTGCAACGCGGCATCACCGGCTCGTTCTTTCACGAACCAACGGTCGCCGCGCTGCTCGACGCCATCCCGCGCTGCCCAGCGCCCGACGTGCCGGCCATCCGCCGAAACGCGGAACAGTTCTCCGAACCCCGCTTTGATGCGGAATTGGCGGCCCGGATCGCCGCGTTACTTCCCGCTCTCCAGCCGCTTTAAGGTCTCACCCATCGAGTGATCGAACCCGCCCCGCGTCACCACTTCGTCCGCGCCCGCTTCCCGCGCACCCTTCAAGAGCCCGACCTCCACGTGCGGCCCCCAAGCCAGCACCCGCACCCTGCGCCCCGCCGCCTCCTTCTCCCAACCCCGCACTCGCGCGATCATCGCCATCGCCATGTCCGGCACGTCCAGGTCCAGCACCAACGCCCGGACGTCTGAGTCGCCGAGCCGCGCCTCCAGCATCTCCAACGTGCGCACCGGTCGGCACGCCACGCCCGCCGCATCCCCTACGCCCTTGATCTTCGACGCCCATATCAAGTCCGCTGCCAAGTAAAGCACCATGCCCCAATCCTAATCACACACTCTGGCACGCCGTCTTCTACCCTCCGCTCTTCTCCGTTTCCTCTGCTGGTCGCCGCCACCTCGAAGGCCGCCCCCCCCGTATCCTTCC
>CAZJXA010000164.1:0-1931 GCA_964549785.1 uncultured Phycisphaeraceae bacterium
GGAGGAGATTTATCAGCGTCTGAGTGATGAGTACACCAACTTCATGAAGTTGGTGCTCGACAACGCCGACCTGCGACTGCTTCGTCCGCCCGGTCAGCCCTTGGCCTTGACGCCAGAACAGGCGGAGCGAAGGCTGGCGCTGTTCAGCATACTCGTCGCCCTTTTCGAACGGGCGTATCTACTGGTCTACGAGGAACGCATGTCGCCGCAGGTCAGGCGTCTGTGGCTTTCTTGGGAGGATTACATGCGGGAGTGGTGTGCGCGCCGAGAATTCCGCGATGCCCTGCCTGAAATGCTGCGTGGCGAGGACGAGCAGTTTTCCCGCCATATCGCCTGGATATCCGCCCAGGAGGAACGGACCGGTGAGAACCTGTCGGCGAACCACGCGTGAGGGGGCGGCGTACCGGACGAGCCGGATTGGCCGTGTGCGAGATTTTTTCGTCCCCCGCCCACATCTGGGTGAGCGGGCGCTGCGAAAAACGACCGGCGTTCCGTGGGGCACGCCAATGCGGCGTGAAAGGATCGGATTCCGATGATGATGATGAAAACCGTCACAATGATTGCGGTCGGGGTTGCATTCGGGGCTTTCGCGCTCGCGGGGATGCTCGCTTCGGCACGGCAGCCAACCGGCAACGGAGAGGAAAAAGGTATGAAGATGGCAACCGGAACGATGATCTCCAAGTCCATGTACGACGTCACGCCGCTCACTCAGGAACGGATCGACGAACTGGCCACGAAATTGACCGAGGACGAGGCCCGTGTCATCTTGAACAAGGGCACCGAGGCCGCGTTCTGTGGGAACCTGCTCGATAACAAGAAAGAAGGGATTTACCCGTGCCGGTTGTGCGGGCTGCCACTCTTCTCATCAGATTCCAAGTTCGATTCTGGCACCGGGTGGCCGAGTTTCTTCAGCCCGTTTGATCCGATGCACGTCGCGGAAAAGAGCGACCGGGCCTATGGCATGGCGCGAACCGAGATACTTTGTGCCCGCTGTGGTGGGCACCTGGGACACGTCTTTGACGACGGCCCCAAGCCAACCGGTCAGCGCTATTGCCTGAATTCCGCCTCCCTCACGTTCGTCGAAAAAGGAACCGAGTTGCCCGCCGAGTCGAAGCCGATGACCACCGAAATCGCGTACTTCGCGGCGGGCTGCTTCTGGGGTGTCGAAGATCATTTCCAGAAGTTGCCCGGCGTTCTTGACGCCGTGAGCGGATACATGGGTGGAAAAACCGACAAGCCGACATACAAGCAAATCTGCCGCGAAAGCACCGGACACGCGGAGGCTGTCAAGGTCGTGTTTGACTCGTCCAAGGTGAGCTACCACGACCTGCTCGCGGTCTTCTTCAAAGTTCACAACCCGACGCAACTTAATCGCCAAGGCCCGGACGTGGGCGACCAGTACCGATCGGCGATTTTCACGACCTCCGCGACCCAATCCGACTTGGCAAAGACATTCATCGAAAGCCAGCAGAAGGACGGCAAGTGGTCGGCGCGAAAGATCGTGACCACTGTGGGCACCGCTCCGACGTTCTTTGAGGCGGAGGAATACCACCAGGACTACCACGTCAAGAACGGTGGTCACTGCGCCCTGCCCGAGTAAATGCGGATCGACCTCGCATATCGCCCGGGCTGCATCGGCGAACGATTCCTCACCGGTGGCGATCGGCGATAGGGGTGCTCGTTTGCAACGCGTGCAGTCTGGCGGTGAGGAACGTGGTGGGGTGGAAGTGCAGCGGAACATGCGCGGGGAACGTCGCGTGGGGCTGCATGTGGATGATGATCATCCTCACGTTCGTACCGGCTGGGCGAGGCACTGGCTCTCATTCGCGGGCGCAGTTCGCCGTGGCGGCGTTCGTGTCCCTCGTCATCGTTTTCGCGATAGAGACCATCCAACTCCCTTCACATCCCGCTCGCTGGTCAGCGGGATCGAC
>CAZJXA010000164.1:2031-7615 GCA_964549785.1 uncultured Phycisphaeraceae bacterium
CGCGGACGAGCGCCGCCCGTTCGTGCGATTCGCCCTCACCTTGAAGATCGCTCGGGGACGGAGCGCGGTTCACGATTCTGGATGGTGCCAACGAGTTGTCGGTCAGCGCCTCCGGCGGCGCACCCAACCCGCAGATTTGTGTGTCACGCTGCGGAGCATCCACCCATGGGCGCGTGCGGGATCCTCGAAACGCGTCAGGGCCCCGACGAGGGCGAGGCACGCTTCTTGGCAAACGTCGTCAGCCGCTTGGGCATCGCCGGTCAGGCGTGCCGCGTGCCGTCGCATGTTGGGCAGCCAGCGCCGCAGAAGCGCCTCGAAGGCGGCGGCGTCCCCAGACTGTGCCCTGAGGTCGCTCCGGAACGACGGAGGTTTGAGATTGTGCTTCCCCTGGGGGGCGGAGCTTTGTGGCCGCGGGAGGCGTTGAGGCTCCCCGTAAATGGGCGGCTTCGGCCGAGCGACCGTCGGTTGCCTCGCTAGGATCGAACGGACTCTGCTGGCAGGGCGGTCCGCCGGTACTGGCATCGGGTTCTATGGCGTTAAGAGGAGCGGATGGCGGAACAATCGACATATCGGTTCTCGGGCCCACTCACGTGGATGGTTGCGTGCGTCGCCGGAGCGATCGGGGGGCTGGCGCTCACGCGACTGCTTCCACCGCATTTTGACCCGGCGGGCAACCCGCAAGTCGAACTCATCCTCGTCGCACCTTTCGCGATGCTCTTGATTCTGATCGCCGCCATGCCGCTCATCCACGCACGCCTCTGGCACGTCTATTTCCCGGATGCGGCGTTTTTTCTAGGCTCCGTTGTTGTCGCGTACTACCTGACCGGGTACGGCCAGCAAGGCCGCGAGCAGTTGCTTCATGCCGCGCGCGAGTACTACTCGTTTATCGCCTTGGTGGGCGGTCTCTACGTGGTTTCCGGGGGAATACTCACCGATATTCGCGGGCAGGGCAGGCCGTGGAGCAACACGTTGATCCTCGCCATCGGGGCCGTGCTGGCCAACCTCGTTGGAACGACCGGCGCCTCGGTGCTTCTCATCCGACCGTTCATCCGCCTCAACCGCGGTCGGCTGCGGCCGATACACGTGATGTTTTTCATCTTCATCGTGAGTAATTGCGGCGGCTGCCTCACACCGATCGGAGACCCGCCGCTGTACCTGGGGTTCCTCAAGGGCGTGCCGTTCGCCTGGACACTCGAGCACCTGTGGCTCGACTGGCTCGTCACCGTGGTTCCGCTCCTGGGCATGTTCTTCGCGATGGACTGCTACTTCCAGCGCACCCACAATCGGCAAGCGGTCCAGCACACCGATCCGCCCGAGCCGGAACTCCATAGACGCCCCCATGGTCCGCCGGTCACGGTGCGCGGCTGGGTGGGAATTGTCGGTTTGGCCCTGATCGTGGCGGGCGTGTTCATCGACCCGCTCCTACGGAATGTGGCTTGGCTAGGCCATTTCCCGGTAGGGGCGACGTTTCAGATCGCGGTCGCCGTGGGCGCGTATTTCCTTTCGGATCGCGAGCTCTACAGGGGTAACGAGTTCTCGTTCTTCCCGGTCAAGGAAGTCGGGTTGCTCTTCATGGGTATCTTCGCGACCATGGTTCCGGCCTTGGGGTACCTCGCGTACCACGGCCCCGAGTTGAACGTCCGGACGCCGACCCAGTTCTACTTTCTTACCGGCGGGCTCAGCGCGGTACTGGACAACGCCCCGACCTACATGAACTTTCTCCAGCTCGCTGTCGGCGATGCGGAGCTGACCAGAGAAACCATTCGCTCCCGGCTGCTTGACGGGGACGGCGCCCGCGTTCTGGCCGCCATCTCCACCGGCGCCGTGTTCTTTGGAGCCATGACCTACATCGGCAACGGCCCGAACTTCATGGTCCGCTCGATCGCGGAGTCCGCGGGCGTAAAAATGCCGTCCTTCATGGGCTATTTCTTTCGAGCGTGTGTGCTGCTGCTTCCGGTATTGATTCTGCACTGGTGGTTGATGGTCAAGGAGTAGGCCGCCCGAGCGGGCGACACCCGGCCCGGGTCCCCTTATTCTCCGGTCGTGCAGTTCTTCGATGCGATACTGGCCTCGGTCGCGGCCGTGGCCGGGGCGATCGCTTCGGTGACCGGGTTCGGCGTGGGCAGCCTGCTCACGCCCACGCTCGCGGCAGAGGCCGGCACCAAAGCGGCGGTCGCGGCGGTGACGATCCCGCATGTCATCGCCAGCGCGATCCGCTTCTGGCAACTCCGTACGCACGTGGACTGGAAGGTGGTCAAGAGTTTCGGGCTCACGAGCGCAACGGGCGGGCTGGTCGGGGCGTTGCTGCACGGCTACCTCCAGAGCGGGCTGCTCACTGCGCTCTTCGCGCTGCTGCTCATCTTCGCGGGCGCGGCGGGCGCAACGGGGCTGGCCGAGCGCATGCGATTCCGCGGCGCGGGCGCGTGGATCGCGGGGGCGCTCTCGGGGCTCTTCGGCGGGCTGGTGGGCAACCAAGGGGGCATCCGCTCGGCGGCAATGCTCGGCTTCGATGTGCGGCGCGATGCGTTTGTCGGAACCGCGACGGCGGTGGCCCTGATTGTGGATGCGGCGCGGCTGCCCGCCTATCTCTACACCGACGGCCCGGAGATGCTGCGGCTGTGGCCCCAGATCGCGTGGATGACCGTGGGCGTGGTTTTCGGCACGCTGCTGGGCAAGCGGCTGCTGAGGCGCCTCCCCGAGAAGACGTTCCGCCGGGTCGTGGGCGTCCTGATCCTGCTGCTGGGCGTGTGGATGGGTTACCGCGCGTACGCCGAGTGGGGTGAGGCGAAGGCGGAGCCCGCCGCGCTGTCGTTCAATGTTCTTACCGCGCCCGAACTCTCCGTGGCGGGTTCCGGCAGCGAGCATCCCGTATGAATATCAACGCTCGGTTGTCGCAAGCACGGCGTGTGTAGCGATGGCAACGCTCGGCGGCGTTCAAGGCCCTTTGGGCGAGGGCACAAGCCAGAGGCGGCGGGCTGAACGCGATTCGGCCCGCAGAAGACAGAACCCGCCATCGGCGGTCCATCCCAGCGGCACCAGCGACCAGTCGCCCTCGCTGGCTTGCAGTGCCACGGCGACGGGCTGCTGACCCGCTCGCGGAGCAAAGAACAGATGCAGAGGTCCGAGGTGGACGGGATTCCCACCCAGAATCGGGAAAGAACCGCTCGTTTTGAAGGACTGTGAGATGACGACGGCAGACCACTTGCCATCGGGGCTGGCGACGATCTGCGAGAAACCGGAATCGCCGAGCCCGATGCTGGCTCGTGCTGCATCCACCACCGCGCGCTCGTTCACCTCCGCAGGAACCACGCCGGGCACGGCTTCCAGAACTGCGACGTTGCCCGGGCATGGAAACGCGGCGGCAGGAACATCGTTTATTGGGCGGAGTTCGCTGGTGTCGGTGCCGGCGGTGAACGCGACGACGATACCGGCGGATTCGAGCCAGGTTTGCAGACCCGCGGGGTCGGCGGCTTCGGCCGGGATGGAACTTTCCAGCAGCGCAAGGCGGATCGACCCGTCGGTACACGTCCATACGGCGGCGTCTTGGAAGTCCATCCAAGGAGCGAGGTCGACCGACATCGCCTTGGGTAGGCCCCCGGGCGCAGCGGCGGGCGGCGCGGGGTTGGCCGGCTGGCGTCCACACCCCGCGAGCACGATGGCCGCACCGATGATGACCCATGCCGTTTGCGCGGCGGAGCGCAGAAGGGCATTACTCTGAAACAAGTCGTGGCGAAAGTGCACCAATAGAGCTTCTCTTGGAAGGGGTCAGGGGTGTGGGAACCCCGGATTCAGTGGTGGGTCATCCCCCCCATTGGCACCAGCGGTCGTTCGGCGAGAATCGCGAGAGCGTAGCGGTCAACGGGGAGGCCATGCCGGTTCAGGAATCTCAGTCTCCGACTGAATGTCGTGGCTCGAACCAGCACGGCCAAACCTGGCGGAGCTCAAGTCTTGAAAAGAGCCACCACCCAGATGGCGTGAAGTGAGGCACGAAATTCAGCCCCGTAGAAGGGCCACTGAATGTCCCAACCGGTCGCCCGCAAAGAAGAAAGCCCTTCGACGTGGGCGGCGAAGGGCTTCATCTCTCGAAAAAGTCGGGGCGACAGGATTCGAACCTGCGACCTTGTGGACCCGAACCACACGCGCTACCAAGCTGCGCTACACCCCGGAAATCGAGAACAAGCGTAGTTCTCGCCGCGCTCGATGTCCAAACCCTGGTTCGCCGCGCGAAATGAAAAACGCCGCGGACAACACGGTGTCGCCCGCGGCGTTGAAGGGGGCATGGAACACCACTTTGGGCCGGTGGTCGGTTTCTATCTCGCAAACCTCATGCCTTGCGCCGGCGGAAAGCCGCAAGGGCGATGAGCACGGGCAGGCCTATCGCGGCGGTGCCTAGCCCCGCGCGCATGCCTGCCGCCCGTTCATTGGCCTTGGCGGTTTCCGACATGGAGGACTTCCATTCGAGGAGCATGGCGATCTGCTCGTCGCGTTCGGCCAATTCGGCTTCGAGCTTGCTGTTCAGTCCTTTGATCGCCGCGAACGCGACGCCTTGGGCATTGGTCGCGTGGATCACGGTGTCGTCAGCCCCGCCCAGGTGGAAAGCGGCCTGGAAGTCCTGAGCCATCGGCCCGACATACTGAATGGTGGCGTCGGAGCCCTTGAAGTTCCAACGCGTCACGGGCAACCCGAGGACCTTACTTAGCATTTCTGCGTCATCGATGTCGGTGAAGTTTTCCTTGAGGTTGCGGTCGGAGGCATTGAAGGACTGGCCGGACGAATCGAACCCACAGAAACCGCCCGAGTTAGTCTTTCCACGGAGGACGTCCGACGCGCCCGTCGCCGAACCGTCGCCGCTGTTGTTATTGATGTAGATCGAGCCGTTGGCGAAAACCGCCCGCCCCGCGGCAGCCCGAGTATCGAACCAGCCGCCGTTGCCGCCGCTGACATTCAGGTTTTCGCCGCGCACGCCGTGGGCCGTCGGGCTTCCGCCTGCCGGGATCTGGCCGAAAACGCCCGCGTTGGTGCCGAAACTGCCGGTCGCGCGGCCGAGCACGCCGCTGAGCCCGGCCTGTGTGCCGGTCGTACCGGAGATGCCGTTCCCAGTAGAAGACGTGCCGGTAACACCGGTTCCGCCCTGTGCTGCGCCGAGCACGCCTGAGCCCACGCTGCCCGAGCCATATACGCCCGCCGAGGCGACGTTTGAGTTGTTGAAGGTCGTTCCCCATACGCCATATCCGGTGGCGCTGCTGGTACCCAGTTCACCATAGAGAGCGGTGGTGCCGGCCGCGTTGCTGGTCGGGCTTCGCACGAGCACTTTGATCGTGGCTTCAGGCGCGCCGCCGAAGACAGTGCTGCCCGAAAGATTAAACGAGGCATTCTGACCCGTTATGGTGAACGGGGCCGATGCCCCCGTCGCCCCGGTCGCTCCGGCAATGCCCTGCGGCCCCGCTGGGCCGGTCGCGCCGGCGGGACCGGTGTTGCCCTGCAGCCCTTGGGCGCCGGTCGCGCCCGTGAGCCCGGTGTCACCTTGCGCACCTTGCGGGCCAACGGGGCCAGCTGCGCCGGTCTCGCCCTGCAGCCCTTGTGC
>CAZJXA010000165.1:0-7568 GCA_964549785.1 uncultured Phycisphaeraceae bacterium
CCCTTCTACCATGCCGACCCGTTCCCCTCAATCGACGGCCGGGCCCGGTGCACGGGTGAGCCGTGAACCTGGTCAGGGCTTGACCGCAGCAGCCATAAGCGAGCCTCATCCGGTGCCGTCGGTGTCCTGGCCGTCGATTGAAGGGAATGGTGCCAGGGATGCTCGGATCACTCGCGCTTCGCATACGGAATTTCGCTGCCAGCGGGTCACTCCTTTCTCCGTGTCGAGGTTGATCGGTTCGTCTCGGATCCCCATGTTCGGCTCGAACCCTGCATTGCTCCAGCCGCGCCCGGTACGCGGCGTCGTCATTGCCCTCGTCGGCCCCGAGCGTCTTCGTTTCAATGCCCCGTCTTGACGCCGCTTTGAGCGGCCTTGCTCGCTCGTCGGCCGCCGCTGCAGCGGTGGTAGAACGGGCCCGCACCTCCAGGTTTTCTGACGCCTTGAAACCCCACCCCGATTGAACGGGCTTCCTCTTCCGGGATTTAGAGCGGTTTCGGTTCACGCATAACGGCGAAGGAGGAGGCGAAAAAGGTCCGGTCCGAAATTCCCGACCCTGTCTCCTGATTTCTCTGCTTCTCCGCTCTCCCTCTTCGGGGAAATCTCCGCTTGGGCATCCGGGCCGTTCGTGAAGTCGAACGGGCCGGCGATTACGATCGTTGTTTGTTAGGATAGGATGACGCTCTCCAATTCAGCGTCGTGAGCCAGCGACCCCGTCGACCTCCTCCCAACGTCCGAAAACCCGCCAAACCGCCTTCCGCCTTCTCGCTTTTTCCCCGAAACCGCTTGATACCTGATCGCGTATGTATAACGAAACCGATATCCTTCTGCCGCCCCCCGGAGTTCACTCTCGTGCCCCGTTCCAACCCCCGTCACCAACTTCCGCCCAGCCTCACGCGAGCCGCCGCCACCAGTGGGGCGGTGCCGCGTGATCGTGCGACTCGCTCCGCAGATGCAGGCCCGGCTTCGCACGCTCACCAAGCCGCAACTGCTCGACTTCGCCGCCCTGCTCGAAAAGGTGATGGCCAATCCGATCGCGAATTCCGAAACGGTGCTGTACACCGCTCCCATCAGCCGCAAGGCCTCGTCGCGGGCGTGCACCCTGACGTTCCAGATCAGGAACCGACTCGAAGTTCCGAACGACCCATCCTCGTTCGTCGTCATCCTCTATGTGACGGATTGCCAACCGGTCTAGCCGTCGCGATGGCCCGGTCCCATCGCGGCCGCGCCAGGAGCCCCGTCATATGAAAAAGCGACGCCCTGTCGGCCTCAAGGAATATACCTACGGCCGCGAAGCCACGCCCGAAGAGGAAAGGAAGTACCTCAGCCCCGCCGACCAGGAACTTCTCCGCCAGTTCCGCGGCGGAGCGCCCGGCAACGGCCCCGGCGTCGACGGCCGCACCGACCCGCTCGCCATCAGTTCCTCCAGAATCCTCAACGACCCCGACGCGGTGTGGTACGACGCGTGGGAAGTCTTGGCCGAGTTTGAGGTCCTCAAGCTCTTCGCCGCCCGCAAGGCCAAGGGCCTCACCCAGAAGCAACTCGGCGAGAAACTCGGCGTTCCCCAGTCCCGAATCTCCTACATCGAAAAACATCCCACCACCATCAGCGTGGGCCTGCTCATGCAGATGGCCGAGGCCTTGGGCGTCCGCGTCGTTCTCAAGGCAATCTGATCGCTGCCCCGGCGCACGCAGCGCGAACGACGCCGGTCCGTCAACGGATGCCGCTCGGCGGGCCGCTATGACCGACGGTACGCAGGACGCCGTGAATGACCTTGTTGTCCGGGCCTTTCCGCCGGTTCGCGGTCATCGCGTCGTTCTAGCGGCCGTTTATCATTTCTGAGTTTCAGCCTCGTCACCGTCGTCGGCCCGCAACTCGCCTTCCCGCGGCAAGAGAGAAGGCGCACACGCCAGCCGATAGGCCACCATCGCGCTGTTCGTCGCCGACTGCATCAGGTACTCGGGTATCGCCAAGTCCAGGGTGTCGTTCTGCGTGTGCCACCCGTACCCATAATCCGCCCGCCCGATTTCATCCCAGAAGAACCCGGGAATCCCCACCGCGTTGAACGCAGCATGGTCGCTGGAACCGTGTGTTTCGATCTTCGCGCCCGAGTGCCGAACGTCCACGTTCAACCACTTCTTGTCGGTCTCGGAATAAAACTGGTTGTTGATCGGCGCGGTCGCCGCGGCAAGGAACTCCACCATGTAATCGGCCGCCCCCAACCCGCCCTGATAATTCGTCCCGCCATCGTCGACAAAGCACGCCGAGATGTTCGGCCAATGCTCCTTGATGTTCTCAACGTACGCACGCGAGCCGAGCAGACCCTGTTCTTCACCGGTCCAGTTGACAAACCGGATCGTCCGCTTCGGCTTTGCGCCGACCGCCGCGAGAATCCGGGCCGCCTCCAGCGTCACCGCCGACCCCGTCCCGTTGTCCGTGCAGCCCTCCGAACCCGGCCCGTCCCAACTGTCCAGGTGCGCCGAAATGATGATGACCTCGTCCGGGAACTCGGATCCCACGATCTCCGCGATCGTGTTGTACGTCGGAGTCGGCCCCGGCGTCAGAATGTTGTTCGCATTGATCTCAACTTCGATCGGCTCCTTGTCCGTCAGCCGCGAGTTGATGTAGTCGTAATCGCTCATCCGGATCACCGCGTGGACGTCCTCCGGAATGTCCTCAAGAGCCCGTTTCCGCCACTCCGGCGCTCCGCCCGTCCAGATCCGTTCCTCGCGCCCCGTGCTGAGGAACCCGGCCACGGGCTCCAGCGCGAGCCGATCGAGCAGGCTCAACCCATCCAGCGATTCACCATCCGCCGCCTTCTTGCGGGTCTCCATCCGCCGCTTGAATTGATCCTGCAACCCCGACCGAAACCCGCGCTGCCCCGTCGGGGGCCGGGCCTTTATCAAGATCCACGCACCCTCCAAGTCACCCCGCATCGCCTCCAACTCTTCCTCGGTCTGGGGCTGCTTCAGCACCGGGCCCCGCCGCGGCCCGTCTGTCCCGCGCGTCCACGCGAGCGTTGTAAACTCGATATCGCGAACCGGCTCAAACTCAACGCTCGTGACCTCCCCGTCGTCGTCCTTCTTTTCTCTCCGCAGCAGCACCTTCGCCGAAGAGGGCCCGCGATCAAACCGCGTCGTCACTTCTCCCCACTGCTCGATTCGGGCGTTCGCAAGGCCCCATGCCTTGTACTGTTCTTCGCACCACCGATTCGCTTCCTCAGCGTTCTCCGAACCGGTGAGCCGCGCCCCGATCTCCTTCGTGAGATGCGTCAGGTGGTTCATCACCTGGTTCCGGTTCTTGCCCTCGTCCAGGATGGCCCGCACCGTGGCGTCGCTCCCCATCGGAATCGCCGGTGCCGGCACCTCTTTCCCGTCGATAACCGCGGTCCAAGCCTCGCCCTCGCCCGAGGCTTCCGCCGAAATCCCCGGTTCGCCCGCCAAACAGGCCGTGCCCGCGAGGGCCATCAGAACGAAAGCGGCCGAAAAATTCTTCATAAGGTCCTTCAATGCATCGCCCAGCCGTCGTGGCAATCGTGAACACGCACAACGCTCAGTATACGGCGATCTCGAAAAATCTGAGTTCCACCGGAATTCCTCTGAGCCGTCTTCGCTCCGCTCTATCAATATAGATGCGCCATGACCATAATCGCGGCGGACGTTTCAGCCCGCGGCATGAACGAGCGGCAGCCGCCTCAGCCTTCGATGCGGGTACTTTCCTGAAAGCTTCTCGCCTAGACTCACCCCTTAAATTGAGTGACGTTCAAACCGTCGTTTGTACCGGTTTCGTCACGCCCACTTCCTCGATACCCGCTCATTGATTGGAGTTCTGGACCGCCATGGCTACTTCGACTCAGGAACGCCCCAACACCGTCAAGGTCAGCGATGCCGGCCCCAGCCTCAAGAAGTTGACGATCGAAATCCCCGCCGAGACGGTCGACGCCAAGGTTCGCGAATCGATGGATTCACTCGCCACCGGTGCAGAACTCCCCGGTTTTCGCAAGGGCAAAGTGCCGCGGGCCCTTGTCGAAAAGCGGTTCGGCTCGACCGTGCGCAAGGAAGCCAAGGGCCAGTTGGTCGCGAAGGCGTATCAGCAGGCGATCGAACAGGAAAAACTTCGGGTCGTCGGCGAGCCCGACGGGGCCGCCCTTGAATCCATCGAAATCGAGGACGGCAAGCCCCTTTCCTTTGAGATCGAAGTCGAGGTCATGCCCGAATTTGAAGTGCCCGAATTGGACGGCATCGACATCAAGAAGCCGATCCTTGAAGTCGCCGACTCCTTGGTCGAAGACGAGTTCAAGAAAGTTTCCATCAACGAAGGCAGTCTCGAATCGCGTGATTCCGCCGAGGCCGGCGATTACGTTACCGGCCACGCCGTGATGAAGGGTTCGGACGGCACGGTCTTCTACGATCTCAAGAGCGCCGTCATCCAGGTGCCCGCCGCCGACAAGGACGGCAAGGGCATGATCCTCGGCATCATGGTCGACGATTTCACGTCCCAGTTGGGCGCGATCAAGCCCGGTGACGAGGCCACGATCAACGCCAAGGGCCCCGACAACCACGAAGTCGAGGCCATCCGCAACAACACGCTGACCATCACCTTCAAAGCCGAGCGCGTCGACCGCATCATCCCCGCGAGCGCCGACCAATTGATCGCGGCCTTCGGTGTGGAAGATGAGTCCCGCCTGAAGGAACTCATCCGCTCACGCCTCCAGCACAACGCCTCGGTCAAGCAGCAGTCCGCCATGCGTGGCCAGGTCGAGAAGTACCTGACCGACAAAACCACGATGGAACTCCCCAAGCGCCTCACCAGCCAGCAGGCCGGTCGCATGCTCGAGCGTCGCCGGCTCGAACTGATGTACCGCGGGGTCGATCCCCTCAAGATCGAAGAACACATGGCCGAACTGCGGGCCTCGTCCTCCGCCAACGCGGCCCACACCCTCAAAATGTTCTTCGTCCTCTCCAAGGTCGCGGAAGACATGGGCATCCGAGTCACCGAAAACGAGATGAACGGCCGCATCGCCCAGATGGCCTTTCAACGCAACATCCGCCCCGAGCAACTCCGCCAGGAACTCGTCCGAACCAACCAAATCTCCGGCATCTACGCGCAGATCCGCGACCACAAGGCCGTCGACGCCATCATCGGCAAGGCCAAGGTCACCGAAATGCCCGTTGAAGAGTTCACGAAGGCCATGAAAGACATGATGGAATAGGCACTCGGCACTCGAGATAGGCCGCAACAACATCCGCCGTAATCGACAGCGTCCGGCAGTGTGCCGCAGTGTCCTGCACGGGTTTCTATCGCGAGTAACGGTGGTGTCGCGGGCCGGAGCCGTGTGTGGATCGCGCTGGGAACCGGGGCGGTGGACTACAGATTGTGGTTAGGCCAGCCGGTCGGAAATGCCCCCGCATTTCGGGCACACCGCTCCGTGTTCGCCCCGGAGCGCATCGTGCAGATTGTGCCCGCACGTCAGGCACGTCGGCCCGCTCAACCGGTGTGCAATGTTGTTCAGCCCCAGCGCCAGCGCGGCGACCGCGACGCCCACCACCGGCCACGCCGGGAGGGCCGTGAGCGAGATGATGCCCAAGGTGGTGAGGCCAACGCCGACAAGAAGCCACAGGGAGCGGAGCCGGATGCGGTTGAGCCAGGCGGCACGGGGATTTGAGGTCGGCGGGGTATCAGGGGTCACAGTCGGCATCTCCAGATGATGCGGAGCCGGAAGCGTAGCGGTTCCGTCCAAAGGAAACGTTTATACTCGGCACGACGATGCGGATTCTCATGGTGAACTGGGCGAGACTTTCCGAGGGCGCTGCCAGCGGTGGGGGCGTGAACGGATATTGCCGGTCGTTGGCAGTGGAACTCGCAGCGCGGGGGCACGAGGTTGCGTATCTGTCGAGCGGGCTGACATATGTGAAGGATGAGCGCGGGACGGAACTCGGGCCCTGTGAGGTACGGCGGCTGGACGACTTTCGGTCGGTCTCTGTCTACGAGATCGTCAATTCGCCGGTGATCGCCCCCAGTTTTTTCCAGTTCTCTGAGCCAATGGCGGAAGTTTCTTCACCGCCCGTGGAGCGCGAGGTGGAGCGGCTGCTCGCGCTGCTGCGGCCCCGGGTCGTTCATTTTCACAACATCGAGGGGTTCTCGTCCCCGTGCATCGGCCTCGCAGCGCGGGCTGGCGCGGCGGTGATGTACAGCCTCCACAACTATCACACGGTGTGCCCGCAGGTGTACTTCGTCCAGCACGGGACGCGCGTCTGTACGAATTTTGACAACGGGCACGCCTGCGTCGGCTGCGTGCCCGCCGCGGCCCCCCTGCGAGAGCAGTTGCAGCGTGCTGGCGCCACGGGCCAGGGTTTGATGGGCGGATTGGTGGGCGAATTGGCGGGAGGGATTGCCGGCGGCTTGGGACGGGTGTTGAGCCTGCAGCAGTGGGGCGGACGACTGAGAGCCGGGTCGAATGGGTCAGTCATGCCGGGCCGCGGGGTGTTGAGCGTCGCGGATTGTGTTCCGGGGATCGCCGGAGCGCCGGTTGTTTTGGTTCCTGATGCAAGGCCAGGCACTCCGGCGAAGACCGACCCGGCACGCATTGTCACCAACGATGTACGCCCGGAGCCGCCCTCGGACAAGCCGCCTAATGCGTATGCGATGCGGCGGGAGGCGATGGTGCGGGCGCTGAACGCCTGCGACGGTGTACACGCGGTGTCCGCGTTTGTGGCCCGAAAGTTTGCAGCGCTCGGAGTTGCCGAAAGGATAATGGTGGTGGAACCGATCGGTTCGGCGCTGGCCGATCGGGTTGAGGACGAGCCTTGGCTTCAGACCCGTCCGGCATTCGGAACGCTCGGGCATGACGGCGTGCTTCGGGTGGTGTTTCTAGGATTCCACAATTTCTACAAGGGCCTGCACGTGCTGGCGGAGGCGTTGGAAGGGATGACCGCCGCGGCGGCGGCCCGGATTGAACTCCATGTGTTCGCGCGCGACGTATCGGGCATCGAGCCGCGGCTGCGGGCGCTGGGCACACGGCTGGCGGGCGTGAGGATTCAGGATGGATACCGGCCGGAGGATTTGCCGTCGGTGCTGAGGGGCAAGGATGTGGGCGTGGTTCCCAGCGTTTGGTGGGACAACGGGCCGCAGACGGTGATGGAGTTCATGGCGTGCGGGCTGCCCGTGATCGGTGCGGACCTCGGGGGGATTCCGGACTTGGTGCGGCGCGGCGAGAACGGCTGGTTGTTTCCGGGGAATGATGCGAGCGGGCTGGCCGGAGTTCTGCAAGCGATTGTTGAAGACGGGGCCGGTTTTCAGCGGATCGCCGGGGGCGTGCGAGTGCCCAAGGGGATGCGAGCACACACGGGGGAGATGGAAGCGGCGTATCGGCGGATGCTGGGAGAATCGGGGCAGAACGCTGCCGTGAGAGCGGAGGTGAGGGCGGAGCGGCCACGGGTGCTGGCCGTGATTCCTACCTGCGACCGGGTGGATGATGTCATGCGTGCTGTGCGGGCGGTTTGGGGCCAGGTGGGGGTGGACGCTTTCATTCAGGTGGCGGTTGTCGATAACGGGTCGGAGGCGGCGAACGT
>CAZJXA010000166.1:0-7555 GCA_964549785.1 uncultured Phycisphaeraceae bacterium
ACGCCGCTCCTGCCGCGATTTCGGCAAGGCTCCGACCGCTGTCCACGCTGGTGTCGGCGTCCAGACGGACGTCCGCGTCGGCCAGCCTCACCGCGAACTCGTCATCAGCCTTCATCACCAGCCAATTGTGCTTGGTTTCGCCGGGTCGCGGCTTCATGCGGATTAACTTCCACTCGCCCCCCAGTTTGGCTCCCGCGAGCATGAACTTGAGGTGCCCGGCCTTCAAGGCCGCCAAGGGCGAACCTTTGGTCACGGGTGCCCATGTGCCGCGATCCCACGCCATGACGGTGCCCCCGCCGTACTGACCCTTGGGGATGGTCCCCTCGAACGAGCCGTAGTCCAGTGGGTGGTCCTCGACCTCGACGGCCAGGCACTTTTCGGCTGGGTCGAGACTCAACCCCTTCGGCACGGCCCAACTCTTCAATACCCCGTCGGCTTCCAGCCGCAGGTCATAGTGCAGGCGGGTCGCATCGTGCTTGTGGATCACGAACGCGCCGCCGAAATCACGCCGGATCGTCCCGGTCGGCGCGGGGGCTTTGGCCAGCCTTCCCGCCGGCTCGGCCGTTCGCGTGAAGTCCCGTTTCGCTTTGTAAGCGGCCAGCCCCACGCCCACTTACCCCGCTTTCCGCTTGAGGTGGCCGGTGCTCTTGGCTTTCGCAGCCCCCGCCCGACCCGGGCGCGCGGTTGACGCCTTTTTGGAAGTAGCTGAGGCCGCCGTGCCGCTTGCTGTTCGGCGGGCCGGCTTGCCTTGTGCTTCCACACTCTTACGCAACATAGCCATGATGTCGTAGGTTTCGGGGATGTCCTCGTCATCTTCGACCGTCGGCGCTGTCTTGCCGCCACCCGGCCCACCGGTTCGGGACTTGATCAGGGCCCGCAACGAGGCCGTGTATTCGTCCTTGTACTTGGATGGATCCCACTCGCCGGTCATCCCGTCGATGAGTTGAGTGGCCATCGCCATCTCCGCGGCGGAGGCCCTGGCCGCACCCTTGGCGGGCAGGGCCAGGCCCGATGGGTCCCGCAGCTCCTCGGGGAAACGGATGGTGACCAACATCAGGGCGTCGCCTTCGGTGGTGAGCAGCGCCATGTGCTGGCGGGTCTGGAGGACGATCTTCGCGATGCCCACCCGGTCCGTCTTTTGGAGCGCATCCCGCAGCAGCGCGTAGACCTTCTCGCCCCCCTTGCCGGGCTCGAGAAAGTACGGCTTCTCGAAGTACCTCGGGCTGATCGACTCGCGATCAACAAAGTCGGTGATCTCGATGCCGCCCTTCGCGACGCCCTTACCCGCGGCCTTGAAGTCGGCGGGGGTAAGAAGGACGTACTTCCCATCCTCGTACTCAAAGCCCTTGACGATCGACGCCCACTCGACTTCTTTTCCGGTCGTCTCGTTCACGCGACGAAAGCGGATCCGGGACTGATCGCGGGAATCCAGCATGTCGAGGTCGATTTCGGTTTTGGAAGATTCTCCCGAGTGCAGCGTCACCGGAATCATCACCAGCCCGAACGAAATCGCGCCTTTCCACATCGGTCGTGGCATCGTCGACATTCCTCGTAAAGCGGCGTTGGGGAGCCGGGACATCCGGCAACGACCGCGATTCCGATCGCGGCCACAAAAAAACCCGATGAACCCGCCCCTAGAGGCGGATCATCGGGCGTTCTCGTACGGTTCGGGGGCCGCTCTCCTCCTACGGCCCGCGAACGCGCACGAAACGTTGAACCACCCAGATGTTCTCGCGCCAGCATGAGAGAGTTATGAAGCCATGATTCATCCGACCGCATGCGGGGAACTTTTCCGTCGCAGCACCCAGATGCAATACCCGAGCACCGGGGGCGGCGTCACCCGGCCGCGCTCGTCAACCACCGCGATGGCCTCGAACTCGGATCGTTCGACTAACCCCGCCCACTCCCGCAGGTTGTAACTGCGCAGGCCGTACGTGGAGTCGATATGTTCGATCGGCTCCGTTGCCGCCGCGCCCCGCGTAACCGTGAGGTGACTGATCACCCGTTCGATGCGGGCCCCCGCGCCGCGTCCGCCGGGGGCGGGGATGTAGGTGATGTTCTGGAGCACGCCGAGCCCGGCCCTCCGACCCTTCCACACGTCCTCGACCTCGGGTTCATGCCCGTAGACGCACATGCTCATGCCCACGGCGTAGACCGCCTTGCGTTTCAGGACGCGGGTCACGGCCGACAGATGCGCCAGCACCGCCCGATCGCTCGGCAGGTGCCGGATGGTGTTGATGAGGTTGAACGCGAAATCGACCTTCGGCACCTTGTGGGTGCGGTCAAAGTCCTGCATGTCCGCCACAAAGTACGTCTGGCCCTTCGATCCCTCGGCCTTCGCCAGGGCTTGCGCGTACTCCACCATCGCGGGTTCAAGATCGAACCCGATGGTCCTGACGCCGTCCCGGGCGGCGGCACGCAGGTAACGCCCGCTGCCGCACGCGGGCTCCAGCCAGATCGGGGATTCCGTCACGCCGGTGCCGAACGCCTTGCTGATACGGGCCAGGCCGCGGACGTCTTTGGCGGTTCCCGGGCCGTGCAAGACGTCGTAGTAGAGCGGCAATGAGTAGAGATCGATGAAGCCGGACGGTGTGCGCATGGGGCGAACGTAGGCCCCAAGGCGGTTCGCCAGGCTCGGCCCGTCCTTCGTCAACCCGTGTTAATCCGGCGGCAAAGACGCGGCCCCGAGCAGCGTGCAGGCACGCGCCACCGCCAGTTCCAGGTCCGAACAGACATTGGCCCGCGGCAAGGTCGTCAGCACATGCGCGGCATCGAGCGAAGCAAATCGGGCCGGAGAGATGCCGGCGAGCACGAGTTCCCTCCCTGAGTGCTTCAGTTCCGCAGCAACGATCCGCAGGTCAATCAGGGCGTTGGCATCCAGCGTGAGTATGTCGGCGAAGTCGAGCACCACCACACGGGCCGAACGATCGAGCCGTTCGGCCCAAGCAGTGAGGCTGGGGATCCGTGCCGACCCGGCCCGGCGACCGGCCTCGGGCAGAATGTGATAGAGCGCCACACCCGCCGGAAGGATATCGGCGAGGGTTCCACCGGATTCCCGGTGCGTCGAAACCCGGGCGATGGGCGTGAGAACGGCGGCAACCACCAGCACGACCAAGAAGACCACCGCGGGCACCATGCACCAACGCGGGTCGAAATCGAACGCCAGCGTGCCCGCGGTCGCTCCGAGTACAAAGCCCCCGAGGATGCTCGCCAGCAGGCTGAGTCGGATGGGCGTGGCGAAGGTTCCACGCAGCCTCGAACCCTTGGTTGTGTCCCGCAGGCGATGAATTCCCCAAAGCGCGGTCTCCATTCCCAGGTCGGTGAGGACCCCGGTCACATGGGTCGTACGGACCACGCCGCCGCTGATGCGTGAGATGGTGGCGTTCTGAAGCCCCATGGCCAACGAAGGAATCAGCGTCAGCCACAAGGCCGAGGCACCGCCCAACTCGCCGATGGCGTTCCAATCGATCAGGACCGCAAAGAGCGTGAGGAGCGCGGCTTCCACCGCCATCGGCAGCACATAAATGGAGGCCCAGCGCCGGCTTCGGCCCAGTTCCGTGAGCCCTCCCGAGAGAACCGCCCCGGCAAAGAACGCCGCGAGCAACGCGCTGACGTACGCGGCCGGCCGCCACCTCCCGTCGGCGACATCGCGGCCCAGCTGCGATGCGGTTCCGCTGATGTGGCTGGTGGCTTGGCCGCACGTCAGAAAGGTGATGATGTTTGTATAGCCCGCGACCCACGAGAGGGTGATCGAGAGCCGCGCCTGAAGGACGAAGGAATGGGCTTGAGAGACGAACATGAAGGACCGGTCCCCACGGGCGATGAACGCGGCCCCGCACTGCCATGAGGTCAATCAGTGAAGGACGCGATAGACCTCGGCCTCGTCCGTCAGCCCCATGCGCACTTTCTCGAGAGCGTCCTCCCGCATCGGGTGAAACCCGCCGCGCTTGGCCGCATCATAGAGCGAGATGGCGTCGGCCCGGATCGACGTAAGGCGGCGGAGTTCATCGTCCATAGTCATGATCTCGTAGACCGCCATGCGGCCCTTGTAGCCCGTGCCGTAGCACACATCGCAGCGGGCAGCCGTGCCCTGTCCGGTTCCGGCGCAGGCGACGCACGTCCGCCGCAACAGGCGCTGGGCCATGGCCGCCAGCAGGGACGACGTGATGAGGTAGGGTTCGATGCCGATATCGATGAGCCGTGGGATGGAACTGGGCGAGTCGTTCGTGTGCAGCGTCGCGAGCACAAGGTGGCCCGTCAGCGAGGCTTGCACGGCCAACTGCGCGGTCTCGCCGTCGCGGATTTCACCGACCAGGATGACGTCGGGATCTTGCCGAAGCAAGGCCCGCAACCCGGCGGCGAACGTCACGCCGCGCTTCACGTTGACCTGCATCTGGCTGATGCCGTCCAGGTGATATTCAACCGGGTCTTCGATGGTCATCACGTTGCGGCTGGCGCGGTCGATGCGTGAAAGCGCGGCGTACAGCGTGGTGGTCTTGCCGCTGCCGGTGGGGCCGGTCACCAAAATGATGCCGGTCGGCCGCTCCACGAGGTCGAGGAGTTGCGCCTGCATCGGCTTCATCATGCCGATCTCGTCGAGCGACAACTGGGTCGAGGTCTGATCGAGCAAGCGCAGCACCAGCCGTTCGCCGTAGACGGTGGGGATGCAGGAAAACCGGATATCGACCTTGCGGCTTCCGACCCGCACGCTCGTGTGGCCGTCCTGCGGGCTGTGCCGGTTGGCGATATCCAGTTCCGTCATCACCTTGAGGCGCGAACTGATGGCGGGGGCGAGCGAGAGGGGCGGGCTGAAGGCATCGACCAGCATGCCGTCGATGCGGAACCGGATGACGAGCCGGGTTTCCAGCGGGTGAACGTGGATATCGCTGGCGCGGCGCCGCAGGGCCTCGAACAGGATCATGTTCACCAGCCGGATGACCGGGGTCTGTCGGGCGAGTTGCAGGAGGTCGGTCGAATTGCCCGCGGAGCCCGCGGCCGCCGCGATGGCCCGATCATCCAGGGGCATCTCTTCGATGATCTCGGTGACCAGATCCTGGCGCTGCTCATACCCACGATTAATGAGATTGGCCACGCCGGCGCGGGGTGAGAGCGAGAGCCCGATCGGCATCGCCAGCATGTCCTCGAGCATCGCGAAGACCGCCGGCTGCATCGGCTGCGCGGTCGCCACCATCATGCGGTGCCCGTCCGAAGAAAGCCCCGCGACGTGGAACTGGCGGGCCACGTCCGGCGGGACGACTTCGTAGAATTTGGTCGCCGACTCCTGGTGGCGGGGCTCGGACACATACGGCAGCCCGGTGCGCTGGCCCAGGAGTTCGAGCCCCTGGTGTTCATCGAGCGCGAGCATTGAGAGCAAAACATCCCAAGGTTCGACGTCGGAGCCGTCGACCTTGGGAAATTGCCGGAGTTGCTCGGCCGAGAGTTTCAGCGGGCCTAGCAGTTGGGCGATCCGGCCCCACTCTTGCGGGCCGAATTCGGCGCGCGGGACGATCGCGTTCGCCGTCCGGGATTTTTTCAAGGAGAAGGCGGGCATCGGGGGTTAATACTTCCGCTTGCGCTTGTGCTCGACGCCGCGCACCTCTTCGTCGTCGATGTCGTACAACTCAACCTCCGCGGTGCCGGGCACCGAGCGCGTCCCCGTCGGCAGCAAGAGATCCATGGAGGTCGGTTCCATCTCCGGGATGTCCGTCGGTATCTTCACCCGGTACGCCGGGCCGGCGGTCAGCAGCCGCAGGTCGTCAAACTCCGGATCCCGGAGGATGCGGGGAGTCAGAAACACGTACAAGACGGTCTTGCGATGGCCCTGATCGCGCGATTGAAAGAGGGCCCCGATGATCGGGATATCGCCCAGCAGCGGGATCTTCGCGATCGTCGTGGCCTCCGAATCGACCACCAGGCCGCCCACCACGACCGTACCGTCGTGCGGGATCGTGATGCTCTCGGATTGCAGTACGTTGACCGTGCGGGGCGGGGGCAACACGGTACCGCTGACGGTCTGGGACTGGCCGGTGAACGTCGAGAGCGTGATCTCGTAGGCGAGCCGCAAATACCCGCCCTCGCTGATTTTGGGCGTCACCGTGAGGTTCGTTTCGGCCTCCACATAATCGCTCGTCACCACATCGTTCTGGTTGGCGTTGCCGCGGCTGATGGTGGTCACGGGCTGCTCGTCGGTGCTCACGATCGACGCCTCTTCGTTGTCATCGACCAAGATCCGGGGCGAGGCGATCACGCGTGAATCCGTCTCGTTGGCGAGGGCCTGAAGGATGATCGGCACGCTGTCGGAACTGATGATTGCGCCGGTGAACCCGGTGCCAATCCCCACGATTTTCTGGGACAGGATTGGCTGCCCGGCGCCGTCCGCGAACGAGCCCAGCCCGAAGTTGGTATTGAGAACCCCGCCCCGCCCGTTCGCGTTGATCAACTGCGTCTCGAACGCCAGCCTCAGCCGGTCGTCGGTCGTCACCGCCACAATCTGGGCTTCGATGTAAACCTGGGGCCGCCGCAGGTCGAGTTTCTCGATCAGTTTCCGAAAGTCGTCCTGCTGGCCGCTGGGGGCCTTCACCAGCACCTGGTTGTTCGCAACGTCCGCGATCACGAACGCCCGGTTGTCCAGCATCAGCCCTTCTTCGCTCCCCTCTCCGGCGAGCGCGTTGGGCTGATTGATCCCCGGGCGGCCCGGCTGCGACTGATTCATCCTGTTGAAGCCCTGGCCGAACGACGTGTTCTGCGAGCCGTCGGGCAGGAGCGGAGATTCGCCGCTCACGGACTGGTTGTTCAGCAGCCCCAGGATGACCTCCGCCAGTTCCTCGGAATCCGAGTGCTTCAGTTTGTACGCGCGGATCACGATCTTCTCGGACTGAAGGTCGAGCTCCTCGATCAATTTGTCCAGGAGTTCGTGCTGCTGCGGCGTGCCGTAATAGATGATGGTGCCGCGGGATTCATCCACCACCATCACGGGCCCGCCCACGTTCTGATTCCTCCGCATCCCCTGCTGCATGGCGGCGTATGGGTCGTACCCGAAGTTCTGGCCCTGGTCCTGCTGGTTGTCCGCCTCGATGGTCGTGACCTCGCCGAGGCCCTGCTGCCGTGCAATGTCCGCGATCTGGCTCGCGGCGTTCCCCGCGAAGTATTGTTTCGGAACGAGCACGTTCGTCACGTCGATGATGGCCAGCACGGTTTGGACCTGCGTGATCTCCTCCGGCAGACCCCGGAAGATCAGGGCATTCCCCTGCGGATCGACCGTGAGCCGGTCGCCCAGGTTGTCGAGCGCCGGGCCGGTGCGGGTGGGTTGCACCTGTTGCTGCATCTGCTCCATCCCCGGAATCTGCATCTGATTCGATCGCTGCGGAGCCTGACCGATTAACTGCAGGGCCCGCTCCCGGGCCACCGGCGCGGCGATGTTCAGGAGTTCCAGGCGGATGAAACTCGACTTGGCAAACTCCGCCAGGAACCGATCCACCAGACTCCCGATCGCCGCCAGACGCCGCGGCGTGTCGGTCGCCACGATCACTCCTAGTTCGTCGATATAGGCGATCTG
>CAZJXA010000167.1:0-7500 GCA_964549785.1 uncultured Phycisphaeraceae bacterium
TGCCGATCTATTGCCCAGTGAAGGCGGATGGAACGTACGACGGGACGGTACCCGCCTGGCTGCGGGAACCGATCAACGGGAAAACGCCGACCATATGGGAAGCGAACGGGGTCGTCCTTAAGCACCTGCGTGAGAGCGGCCACCTGTTTTTTGATCAGGTCTTCAAGCACAGTTACCCGCACGATTGGCGGAGTAAGACGCCGGTTATTTTCAGGTCGACCGAGCAATGGTTTGTGGGAGTTGCGGACTCCTTCGCCGCGGCCGACGGATCGTTGGGAAGCCTGCGCGAACGGGGCTTGGAGGCCACCACGGGAAATGGTGGGAAGGCCATCGCGTTTGTCCCGCAGTGGGGACAGAACCGTCTTCGCGGCATGCTCGAATCGCGGCCGGACTGGTGCATCTCGCGTCAGCGGGCGTGGGGATTGCCCATCCCGGCGTTTATGTACACCGACACCGCGGGCGCGGAAAAAGGCTTCATGACCGGCGCGAGCGCAACCGCGATTGCGGGCGTTGTCAAAGATAAAGGCTCGGACATCTGGTTCAACGCGCCCGTTGCCGAACTGCTGGCCGGATACGAGCCCTCAGGCGATGCTGAATGCCCTCCGGAAGTCGCATCGCTCCTTGCCGAGGGCCGCATCGGCGAACTCCGCAAGGGTCGCGATATCCTCGACGTCTGGTTTGAGTCGGGGTCGTCGTGGAACGCGGTGATGCGGCAACGTGGCCTCGGTTTTCCGGTCGACCTGTACCTGGAAGGCTCCGACCAGCACCGCGGCTGGTTTCAGGTTTCGCTCCTCACCGCATTGGGGGCCACCGGTCGGCCGCCCTTCAAGACCCTCCTCACCCACGGATTTATCGTTGATCGCGACGGCAAGAAACTCAGCAAGAGCCGCCCTGACGCGAAGCGGTACGAGGTGGACAGCCTCTGCGGCGAGTTCGGCGTGGACGTCATGCGGTGGTGGGTCAGTTCGCTCGCCTACGAAGACGACATCAAGGCCGATGTCGAACTGTTTACGACTTCCGGCGAAGCTTACCGCAAAGTCCGCAACACCCTCCGCTACATGCTGAGCAACCTCGCCGATTTCGACCGGACCGCGTTCCCGACCGACGGCTTCACGCCGCCGCCGCCGACCTCGATCGACGCGTGGGTGCTGGGCGAGTGGTCGCGCGTGCAGCGACTTGCGCTCGATGCGTATAACACGTTTGACTTCCGTTCCGCGCATCTCGCCCTATTCGACTTCTGCAACTCCACTCTCTCGGCCGTCTATCTCGCCGCCGTGAAAGACCGGCTGTACTGCGACGCCCCCCAGTCGGAGCGCCGCGTCCGCACGCAGCAAACGCTCTGGACGCTGACGGACGGGCTCTGCCTGCTGCTGGCCCCGATCCTCTGCCACACGGCTGATGAGGCATGGCGGGCGCTGTGGAAAGCCGGACCCGATGACGACCGCTGCGTTCATCTGCAAACCATCGTGAACGTTGCCGCGGTCTCCGATCCGCGCTGGACCACGGTCATGAACCTCCGCGATAAGGCCCTCGGCCAGATGGAAAAGGCCAAAGCCCGCATCGGGGTTGAGAACCCGCTCGACATGGGCGTGGCCTTTCCGGCCGCTGCGCTGGTTGGCTTCGACCCCGTCGATATCGCCGACCTTCTGGGTGTTTCGGAAGTGACGCCCCACCCATCTGCGACGGAGCCGGAGGTGGCTGACCTGCGCGAACGGGACAAGTGCGAACGATCGTGGAAGCGCGACGGCACGGTCCGACTTCGGAGCGACGGCGGCATGCTCAGCAACCGCGATGCCGCCGCGTTGGGGCTGTAGATTTCGTCACGGTTGCGAGGCCGGCCCGGAGGCCGGGAGCACCCGACGGTCATCGACTCGTTACTTGGGCACCGCACGGGCCTTGAGCACCAGCGCGTTCTCAAGGTTCACTCGCGCGGCTTGTAGCGCGGGGTCTGAGGCCACGGCGGTTGAGAACGCCGCGATCGCGCCGTCGATATCGCCCGAACGAATGAGGACCAGGCCCAGGTTGTTCGCAGCGTCCGCGTGGGCTGGTTGCAGTTCGAGCGTTCGCCGATATGCCGCGGCGGCGGCCGCCAGATCGCCGGATCGCGCGTGTTCGTCGGCCAGCGAAAACCACGCCCGCCACTGACCCGGGTCGGCGGAAACCGCGTTCTCAAACGCGGTCGCGGCTTGCTCAAACTCGCCCAACGCCGTCAACGAATCGGCCAACTGAACCCATGTTGGGGCGGAACTGCCATCGATCGCGAGCGAGCGTCGATAGTGGGGGACCGCGTCGCCATATCGCCCCAACTGTGCAAGCGCAAGGCCGAGATTGTGCGCCGCCTGAGCGTCGTCCGGTCGCAATTCCACGGCCCGGGCGAGATGGTTCGTGGCCCTCTGAACGTGACCCTGACGGGCGAGCAGAACGCCCAGACCCAGGTGCCCGCGGCCGTAATCGGGATCAAGTTGCAACGCATGCTGGTAATGTCGCTCGGCTTCCGCCGTTGCCGCGGGCGACTCCATCAACTCCCACGCGAGGTTGGTGAGCAGCACGGGCGTCGCGGCGTTGGTTGCAAGTGCCCGACGGTACCGCAGGATGGCCTCTTCGCGGCGCCCGGCCTTGGCCAGAGCGAAGCCGAGGTTGTTGAGCGTGGTGACGCTTCGCGGGGAGACGCGCTCGCTCTGGCTCCAAAGCGTGATGTCCGACCTCCAATGACCTGCCTGACGGAATGAGAGCGCAGCAAGCCCTAGAGCGACGGCGAGTGCGGCGGTTGTCAGCCGGCGCGGCGGTCGCAGGGGCCACGCGAGCCCGACCGCCAGCGCGGGCCCAAGCATCGCCAGATACATGTAGCGATCCGCGACCGTCGAAATCTTTTGGTGATCGAAGGAAGCTAGCCCCAAAACCGGGCTGAGGGTGGCGAGCATCAACACAGAGCCCACGAACGCGCCCTTGGCCCACCCAAACCCAGGCCGCCTCCGGGCGATCCAGAAGAGGGTTAACACCACGGTCGGGGGGATCAGTGCGATTGCCCACCACCCGCCGTGCGTCATCAGCGCGGCGGGCGTGCGGGCGTAATCCGGCGCAAGCCCCACCGGAACGAACAGTTTGGCAAGGTAGAACGCGACGGCATCGCCCGCGATGAACGGGCGGGCCCACAGCGCGGCCCCTGGTGCGACTCCGCCGCCGGGCTGCAAGTGACGCGTGACCTGAACGATGCACACCGCGCCCGCGACCCACGGCAGCATCCATTTGAGCGTCCGCTTCCAATCCCGGTGGGCAAGGCGGTCGAGGATGACCACGAGGAGCGGCACCACCACCACCGACGGCTTGCATAGGAGCGAGAGCGCGAAGCACACTGTTGCAAGGGAGTAGGTGGGCCACCACCGAACCGCGCGTTCGTTGACGCGGTTCGAGATCCGAAAGTAGAGGACCATCGACCCGAGCGCGAGCGTGGTCGCGATTACGCCCCGCAATTCTGACACCCACGACACCGCCTCGACCTGCAGCGGATGGATGCAGAAGAGCGCTGCCCCGGCGAAGGCACCGCCCGCGGCCGCGCCGAAGCGTCGCAGGAGCACAAAGACGAGTATCGACGACGACGCGTGGCAGCCCAATAGCGCGACGTGAAAGAATTTTGGATTACTTTCGGCGACGGTGCCGACCCGGCCCGTGATGCGGCTTGCTTCCGCGAGAAGCGCCATCAGGTTGTACGAAACCGGGATGTACAGGTTGCCGTATGCGTGTTCCCAGAAATGGGTGAACGACTCACCGGTGATGTTCGCGAACCACGGATTGTCCGTGACGTGATAGCGGTCGTCGTAGTCGAGCCAGCCGTGACCGACCGTGCGGCCGAACACCGCGAACGTCAGACCCAAGAACGCCGCGGCGGCCCAGATGGTGCGGCGATCGCCGCGCGGGTTCATCCGGGCATCTGGCGCGGGTGCGCTCACGGTGAATGGGCCGTTCGGACGGATTTCGCCCGCATCAATCGGTACAGGTGCCGCAGGTATTCTCCCCGCACGGCCCAGCTGAGTTTGCTCGTGCCTTTGCTGCGATCCGAGAAGTGAATGGGCACTTCCGCCACGTTCTCACACCGGGCCCGCACCAATATCTCAAGCCCGATCTTGTATCCCAGCGGGTCGAGCACGCCCGCGCGATCAAGAATCGGTCGGCGAAACGCGAAGAACCCCGACATCGGATCCTTGACCTTGGTCAGGGGCCGCGCCAGCAGCGTCGCGACCCGGCTGTTGAGCCGCCGTCCCAGCGTCCACTCCGCATCGGTGGAACCGCCATCGCAGAATCGTGAGCCCACCACGAACTCCGCGCCCGCCTCTAGCGCGGCCAGCATCGCCGGGATCGCCTCCGGAGGGTGGGAGAGGTCGGCGTCCATCACGACGAAGGTGGAGTGGCTCGCCGCGCGAAGGCCGTGGACCACGGCGGTTGCCAATCCGCGCTCGCGGCGCCGCACGAGAACGCGAACCCACGCGTGCCCGGTCGCCCGGACCGCGTCCTCGATGCCGTCGCCGCTGTCGTCGTCCACGATCAGGATTTCAAGTTCTAGCCCGTGGGTGTCCCGCACGGTCGCCACCCTCGAAACTAACTCGGAGATGTTGGCACCTTCGCGGAACGTGGGTACGACGAGGGTGAACGGGTTCAGTGGACGGGTCCGTCAAGTACGGCGGGATTCGATGGCACGTCGTAGGCCTCCGCCATCTCATCGACCAGGAACTCATTGATGTCCCGGTTGCTGAACGAGGCCATTTCCTCATACCACGCGCCGAAGAACTGATAGTGATGGGTTTCGTCGAGTTTCCAGACTCCGTCCTCAAGGACGAACTCGAAGTACGCCGGTTCATCGCGCAGGTCGACGGCGGGCTCACCTTCATAGAGCACGCGGGCCTTGGCGAAATCGCCCTCCACCGTGACTTTTCCGAGCGTCTCGGGGGAGCATTCGCCTACCTCGAACTCCCCCGCGTTCACTGCTTCCACGACCCACGCGCGGCCGTTCGCTTTCGAAAGTTTGATGCGGGAATTCCCGTACCGCATTCCGATCGCCTCGGCCCGTTCGCCGACGGGGAGGGAGAGCAATTGAGCCCGGGTTCCCTTTCTCGCGATCGGCAAGAGTCGCTCATACAACTGGATGCTTGAATTGGTCATCCGGTTCGCGACTTTCTCACCGTTGCGGTTCGCGATTCCGTCGGCGAGGTCCGCCGCGCACTCCCGGATCGCCTGTTGCTCCCGTTCGGTATCTTCGCACCCGCAGGCGAATGCAATCGCCAGAAGGCATCCCGCGGCGACCACCCGGACGGTATTGAACAGGGGTGAGTATCTCATGGCGTGGAATTTACCCGAAACCGGTGTTGATTGCAAGCCGCCCCACGAGGCACTGTTGGCGTCAGAACGTCCACCGGAAGCCCAGCCCGACCCCGAACCGCATATCGGCGCGGTCTTCCAGGTCGCTGATGATCGGCACTTGCCCCATAACCTCAAAGGCAAAGTTCCAGCCCTCGAACATGACCCCTGGCGAGAGCCGGATCTCGTTGTCCCCGTTGGTTTCGTACAGCCCGTTCAACTCTCCGGTGACATACCACGCGCCGGTTGAATCGGCGGAGTATTTGGCCGGTGCAATTCGGTAGAGATAGGCCGTGTTGTAGAGGAGTGCATCGTCCGGGCCGCGCCCGCCGCCGGTGTTGTCGACGTCGTCCTGGCCGGTGTTCAGGCGGTACGTCAGTTCCTGATTGAACCCGTGACGCCCCCGGACGAGCGTGTACACCGCGCCCAGATGCGGGTTGACGGTCTGAGTCGAGAAATCTTTGTCGTCTCCGCTCGCGAAACTCGCGCCGCCGAGGAGGGCGATCCGGCTGGTGTTGACGCCCGCCGAGTCATTCTTATAGACCCGCCATTTGAACGTGACCCCGAGATCCTCGACGCCGGTATCCGACTCATCGGTCCCGTTCGAGTATTCCCGCTCCTCGAGCATCAGCGGCACCTCCATCCGGACGCTCCAGGCCCGCGCTATGCCGTACTGAACGGTCGTCGTCAGGTCAACCCGCTCGGTTTCTTGCCGCTCGCCCCCGGGTTCTTCCTCAAACTCGGAATAATTGATCAGCGGACGGATCACTACGACGCCCGGGCTCGGCATCGTGGCGGCTTCCGTGTACATCGCTTCCTGGCCGGCCGCTCCGAACGCGAGGAGGGGCGTACACCACGCAGCGTATTTTCCGAGTTTCCTCATTCCATGGCCCTTTCCGTGGGTCTGCCGACCGGGATCAACTTTACGCCGGGACGGGCGCCCCGACGCCTGACGCCACCGCCCGCACCGCGCTGTCGATCATTCCGCCTGACACATCAAGGTGGCACACCATGCGAATCCGTCGCGGGCCCGAAGAGAGCGCCAGGACGCCCATTTCTTTCAGGCGGGCGCACATCCCCGCGGCATCGAGGGCGACATCGGGGTTGACATCAAAGAACACCATGTTGGTCTCGACGTCGGGATCAAGGCTGAGGCCACGGATTTCCGCGAGTCCTTGGGCCAGTCTGCGGGCGTTTGCGTGATCATCGGTCAGGCGTTCGCGGTGATGGTCCAGGGCGTGCAGGGCCGCGGCCGCCAGGACGCCCGATTGCCGCATGGTGCCGCCGAACATCTTCTTGAAACGGTGCACGCGGGCGATCGTGGCCCGGCTGCCCGCAACCGCGGACCCTGCGGGAGCCCCCAATCCCTTCGAGAAGCAGCATGAAACCGTATCAAAGTGGGAGGCATACTCCGCCGGAGTGTGCCCCGAGGCCGCGCAGGCATTCCAGAGTCGGGCCCCATCCAGGTGACATTTCAAACCGTGACCCCGGCCCGCCGCGGTGACCGTCGCGATCTCGTTCATGGGCCACACCGCGCCGCCGCAGCGGTTGTGCGTGTTTTCGAGCCAGAGAACCGCGCAGTTGGGGAAGTGAATCGCCCGGGGCCGGATTGCGGCGTCCACCTGATCGACGCTGAACCGCCCTTTCTCGCCCGTCAGCGTCCGGATCATGCACCCGGAGAGGGCGGCGGGCCCCCCGGTTTCGTAATGAATGATGTGGCTGCCCTCGTGGGCGATGATCTCGTCACCGGGCTCGGTCTGGGCGCGGATCGAAGTCTGGTTCGCCATCGTGCCGGTGGGCACGAAGCAGGCCGCTTCCTTCCCCATGATCTCCGCTACCCGCTCTTGGAGCCGGTTGACCGTCGGATCATCGCCCAAGACGTCGTCACCGACCTCGGCCTCGGCCATTGCTCTTCGCATGGCCGTCGTGGGCCTGGTCACGGTGTCGGAACGCAAATCGATGGTCGCCATGAACCCAGCGTAGGTTTCTGGGGCGAATCGAGCGGGATGGCCCCTCCGGACAGTGACCTGAGCGGTGGCCGCTTTTTAGAGCGGGTCGATCCCCTCGCGTATGGCGTACCTCGCCAGCCCCACCCGATCGTGAATTTCAACCTTCTTCATCACGCGTGAGACATGCCTTTCAACTGTCTTA
>CAZJXA010000168.1:0-7413 GCA_964549785.1 uncultured Phycisphaeraceae bacterium
CCACGGGGGTGAGCATAGTGTTCAGCTGCGGAAGAAAGGCGGGCTTTCGGGGCATCGGCGCGCCGATGACGTCGGAATACCTCTTTCTGCACGGCGATTGCTCTGATAGACTGACCCCCACGCACCGGAGAGACTTTGCGATGCCCGCAGCAGCCCGCCTCGGCGACATGATCAAGCAGGATGCCCCGCACTGCCACGCGCCGATTCATCCTCCGGCCCCAACGCCGACGCCGCTGGCACATCCGGCGCTCCCGCTCACTCTCCTCGCCCCCGGCGTGCCAACGGTGATGACCGCGGGCAAGCCGCAGGCGGTGCTGGGTGACAAATCCGGTCCGTGCACGCTGCCAACGTGCGTGCCAGCCGGCCCCGGGATGATCTCCAAAGGCTCCGCCACCGTGAAAGTGGCTAATAAGCCCGCCGCCCGGGTCGACGACATGACCGCCCACACCTCGTGCGCGGCCCCGATCCCCAGCCCCGTTGGCAAGATCATGCCGCCCGGCGCGCCAACGGTGATTATCGGCGGCTGATGAAACTTTCGCACTTTGACGCCCTTCGGCCGATCTGTCCCTTGTGCGTGCAACGCGGCGCGCAGTCCGAGCTCGGCTTGGTCGTGCGGGAACGCGGGTCCGAAACGGAAGTCGAGTTTGGCGTGCTCCGCTGCCGGGACGGCGCGTGCGACAGCGAATACCCGATCATGTGGGGCATCCCGATCGTCGTGCCCAACGCCGCCGAGTTTGTCGGGGCCAATGTTCAAGGGCTCGTCGCGCCGGAGGATTTTCCCCCGTTGGCCTCCGCGCTTCTGGGCGAGTGCGCGGGTCCGGGGTCGGCGTTCGATGCGGCCCGTCAGCACATATCGAGTTACGCCTGGGATCATTACGGCGAAGACGCAACCAGCGTCTTCGATATCTCGCCGGGGTGTGCGGCCCGAGTGGTTGATACGGCCGCCGCAGCGGGGGGCGTATCGGCGACCGGGAACACCTTGGAACTGGGCTGCGGTGTGGGCGGGGCGGCGCTCCGGCTCGCAACGCACGCGGACGGCCTGGTGCTTGGGATTGACCTGCACATCCCGATGCTGCGGATGGCTCGGCGCGTGCTCGCCACGGGCGCTGCGGAATACGACCTGCGAACGAGCGGATTTTTGTATCGCCGCGTGCGCCGCAACGTGGATGTGTCCGACGGCAACCGCATCGACCTTTGGTGCTGTGACGCGACGTGCCTGCCGTTCGGGCCGGGTGCTTTTTCGACCGTGGTCGGGCTCAACATCTTGGACTGCGTGCCTTCGCCGTTGGATCTGTTGATGAATACGGAACGCGTGCTTGCACCCGGCGGGCGCTTCGCGTTGTGCACCCCCTACGACTGGTCTCCGAACGTGACGCAGCCGGCCGCTTGGATCGGCGGTCACTCGCCCCGGGGGTACTTCGGCGGAGATCCGGCCGCGATCCTCGAAGCCATCCTGACGCCCGAAGCGCACGCCGTGTCCATGGAACATCTGGTCATGCGGGCCGCGCGTAACAATCTGCCGTGGCACGTTCGGACGCATGATCGCGGCCTGATGCAATATCGCCTGCACCTCGTGGCGGGCGAGCGGGTCTGAACCGCATTCGTGGATCGTTGCGTACCGTGGGATTCCGGCGCGCGAATGAAAGGTCAGGCTGCCTCGATACAGTCCGCGACCAGTCTTCGGCGGAGCATCGCCACCGTCGCGGCCGAATCCGGGCCGACGAGGAGCGGGAGTTTCATCTGAACGAGCACGCCGCGGGGGTTTATCCATCGACCGCTGACGACGATGCCGCCCACGCCGTGCAAGCGGGCATCGCCCTCGATGTGCAGAATACTCCCGATGTTCATGCTCCAGACCTGATCAGGCTTTTCCAGGGAGACGACGATCAGGCGATGATCGGTGAGCGCCGCGGCGAACCCTGGCACCGAGGCCCGTCCTGGGCCGACGAGGCGACGCCACACATACAGGCCGCCCGCCCCGGCCACGAGAATGGACGCTCCGGCAAAGAGGTAATCGAGCGCCGAAGTTCCGATGGCGAGGGCGCAGGCCGCCACAAAGAGCGGGACGCCGACGAGCAGTGAAATCCGGACGGCGCGGAGGAGCTCGCCCGCGGGCTGCGGGCGGCAGAATGACCATCGCACGGATTCGTCACTCCGGAGCGACGGTTGCAGGCAGGCCAAGCCGCGCGCGGCGTGATCGATCTCAACCCCCGGCGGCACGTGCGGGCCGTAGGGCTCAGGTCCGGCGTCGGGTTCGATCGTCCACTGCGACTTCATGCAAGGAGAATGTCGGTTCCCCCACGGATGGGGGGGTCGGAACGGACCTGGTGATGGCCCGAATACAGCGGCGAGCGTCGGTGTGGGTGGGTCGCACCGCATACGCGGGCGGATCGCGAGTAGGTGTTTACACCCCGCAGTTTCGCGGAACTGGTGAGGCTTCCATCTCGTTCGCACAACGCCGGGCCGCGTGAGTGCGATCCGTATAGTTCGGCGTGAACAGGTTCTTCAACTCCGTCGCCCCGTTTCTCGTGATCGCCGTAATCGTTTTTGGAGGTCTCCCCTCCTGTGGCCTCCGCTTTGGCGGAGACTCAACGGTCTCGGCCGAGAACGACCGCCTGCGCTCCGAGAACGCCGACCTTAAGAAGCGGATCGAGGAACTCGAACGCATGCGGGAGGAGTTCCGCCGCAAGGTGGAGGCGATCCCGGGCGGGCCGTCGGCCGACGTGATGGAGGCTCTGCCCGCTCTCGCGATTTTCAGCGTCACGTCCACGTCGCACATCCGGGCCGCTCGCGAAGACAAGCCGGCAACGGCGGTCGTGTACCTTGATTGCCGCGACGGACGCGACCGGCCGATTCAAGTGACCGGGACTCTGCATCTGAATCTCTCGACCGAGGTGACGGGCGGCGTCGAAACCGTGGTGTCTCCGTTGGAACTTCGCGCAGCGTACCGCGGCGGCGTGACGGGGGGCGGATACACGATCGAGGTGCCGCTCGACGCGGCGGCCGTTTCCCCTTTCGGTGTGAGTGCCCGCTTCGTGGACGGGGTCACCGGCTCCGAATACATCGCGGAGAGACGCGAACTTCAGGTCTTGGAACGACCGGTTCGCGCCGGCGCTGGGGAAGATCGCCCCGACTGATTCTGCGGCGGGCGGGAGTCATTCGGCCGCCGCATACCACAACGGTCCGCCCGGGCCCAACGGCGGTCGGGTTGCGGCCCGCCCTCATCCGGCGTCCGCCGCCGCAAGCGCGGCTCGACGAACCACGCCGAGAGTGCCCAACCCGTCACGGTCAATAACACCGTCGAACCCGCCCTGAAATACCAGTTCGCCGTCGCCGCGACGGTGTACTCGGGGTCCAGTATCTGCGCGTTCGGCTGGGTGATGCCGGCGATCAGGGCGTCGGTGCCGCTGATCAAAAAGTTTGCCGCGAACCCGCCCGCTACTCCCGCGAACGCGTTCGCGATTCCCAACAGGGGTGACCGGCCTGCCGCCAAGTAGAGTGCCGCGGCCAAGGGGGGCAACACCAAGTACCCCGCATCGCTGGCCATGTGCGAAGCCATCCCGAGGAAAATCACGGTCGGCGTCACCAGTCGTCGCGGTACGATGCGGGCCATCAGTTTGAGCAGTGCATCAAACAACCCGGAGCGTTCCGCCACACCCACTCCCAGCATCGCGGTGATCACGATCCCTAACGGCGGGAAATTGATGAAGTTGCGGATCAACCCCGAGATGCACCAATACAGGCCGTCGCTCGTCAGCAAACTCCGGGGGATGACAACCTTATCGAGATGCACGATCTCCGATTTCGGCCGTTTGGTCGCCGGGTCCACGACGGGCCTTGTCACCGTTTCGCCCGAGTCCAGCGTCACGGTCTCGGTGACAGCCCGCAGCCGCACCTCGGCCACCGACCACCCGGCGACGCTGCCCAAGTGCGACAGCCCCATGATGAGCAGCGTCCCGCCGATACACAGGATCGACGGATCGGGGAGGCGATTGCCGAACCATTCGATCCAGTCCAGCACGCCGCGACGACTCTGGAGACTCATGGCGCACCACCCTACCGCAATCGAATGAACCACGCCGGCACCGCTGGACTCCCTACTGATACTGGATTATCATTTGGGCATGAAGACGCTGCTCCGACGCGTGGCCGTACCAATCGGCCTGGCGCTAATTGCTTTCACCGCTCCCGGCCAAACCACCCAGACGTTCCAAGCCGTCGTTACCGTCGCGCCGCTGCAGGGGCTCGTCAAGCCGCTCCTCCCCGAGGGAGGAGAACTGACGACGCTCATGCAGCCCGGTCGCTCCGAGCACGGCTATGAGTTCACCCCGGGCGACCTGGCGAAACTCGCCGGGGCCGATCTGGTTGTGTACGTTGGCCTCGGCCTCGAACCGAAAATTGCCGAATGGCTGGCGGAACACCCCGACCCCTCCCGCCGCGTCGTGGAGTTCGCCCAGGCGGTCGGAATCGCCGCCGACCAAAGCACCCACGAGACAGCCCACCAGGGTTCCGAGATACACGGCCACGCGGATCATGTGCACGACGCGACGTGCAACCACGATCACTCCGGGCCGGATCAGCACCTCTGGCTTGATCCAGTGCTCGTCAAGCAGTTGATACCCGCGGTTCAGGCCGCCATCCAGCACGCCCTTGCAGACCGCAACGCCCCCGACTCGGTGCGCAATTCCGTCAATGCCGCGGCCGCCGACCTTGTCACCCGCATCGAAGCGGTTGATGAAGAATGGAGGCTTTCGCTGGCCCCTCTGAAGGGGGTTTCGATCGTTACCCACCACAACGCCTTTGGTCGCCCGGCGGCCCGCTACGGCTTCAGCGTTGCCGAGGCGATACGCACGAGCGAGGGCGCGGAGCCTTCGCCAGCAGACTTGGCCCGCATCGTGGCTTCGATCAAAGAGAACAGGGTGAAAGCGATCTTTGTCGAACCGCAGTTCAGCCCGAAGGTCGCCAACCGAATCGCAAAAGCCGCAAAGGTCAAGGTGGCTACGCTCGACCCGCTGGGCGACGGCGACTGGTTCGCGCTCATGGACGCCAACCGCAAGTCCATCGTTGAAAATGCGAAGTGAAGGCGGTTACAACCTGATAGGCTCTTCGTCGGTGTCCCCGCTCTCCCGTCCATCCTCGCCCGGCCCTGCCATCGAGTACCGGGGCGTCACCTATGCCTATTCGGGCGCAACGGCCCCGGCCCTTCAGAATGTCACGCTCACCGTCAACTCCGGCGAACGCCTCGGCGTCTTGGGGCCCAACGGGGGTGGCAAATCGACCCTTCTCAAACTCACCTTGGGCCTCCTCCCGCTTCAGGCCGGTGAGATCCGCATCTTCGGCCGCAGCGTCCGCGAGGCCCGCTCCGAACGCCTCATCGGCTATGTTCCGCAACGGAGCCTCGCCGAACTGGCCTTTCCGCTCTCCGTCCGGCAGGTCGTTGAGATGTCAGCCCTCGCCGGCTCCGCGCCGTGGCGCGGCCTCGCGCGGGATGCCCGGGCCCGCATCGATTCGGCCTTGGACGTCGTTGGCATCGCAGAGATCGCCGACCGTCACATCGGCGGCCTTTCGGGCGGCCAGTTCCAGCGGGCCATGATCGCCCGTGCCCTCGCGGGCGGTCCCAAAATCCTTCTGCTCGACGAGCCCACCGTGGGGATCGATATCGCCGGCCAGGTGCAGTTCGGTAACCTTCTCGCCACCCTCCACGAGCGGCTCGGCATCAGCGTCGTCGTGGTGAGTCACGACCTCCGCGCGGTGGCGGCCGGGTGCGACCGCATCGCCTGCCTCAGCCGCACGCTCCACTCGCACACATCGCCCGCCGGGCTCACGCCGGCGGTGCTCGCCGAAGTGTTCCGACACGACGTCGGCGCCATATTCGGCGACGTACACGTCGATGCGCACGCCGCCTCGACGTGTACGGACCCGTCGCACGCTCACGATGCTCCTTTGCCGGTGAGCATCACCGCCAAGCCGCGGACTTCGAGGGCTGAAGAACCGTGACCAGCCGCACGCTCGAGTACCTCACCTCCCCCGACCTCGCCGGGCTCTACTGGCCCGGGGTCGTTACCGGCCTCATCATCGCGCTCAGCACCGCCGCGCTCAGCGTCCTGACGGTGCTGAAGCGCATGGCCTTCATCGGACAGGGAATCAGCCATGCGGCGTTCGGTGGCGTCGGCCTCGCCGCAGCGTTCGGGTTGGTCGGCGGTTCCGCAGCCTCGGGCACGGTCGCCCAGTTCCTGGTCGTTTTCGGCTTCTGTTTCTTCGCCGCGTTACTTATGGGCGGCTTGGTGCGCGACACCAGTGGCGTCCAGACCGCCGACAGCGCAATCGGCATCGTGCTGGTCGCTTCCATGGCGGGGGGAGCGATCCTCATGCGCACCGCCACGCGCAACGTCTCGTGGGAGAGCTTCTTGTTCGGCGACATTCTCTCGGTGGGATGGGCCGACGCCGCCGTCGCCGGCGCGTGCGCTCTGCTGATCCTCGCATTGCTCGCGTGGTTCCGACGCCCGCTGCTCTTCCACACGTTCGATTCCGCAGCGGCCCGGGCGTGGGGGATCAACGGAAAGCGGCTCGATTACCTCCTGATGCTCGTGCTCGCCCTGGCGACGGTGACCGCCATGAAACTGGCGGGCGTGGTGCTCGCAACCGCGCTGTTAGTGCTCCCGGGCGCCACCGCACTTCGCCTGTCGCGTCGGGCTTGGAGCGTGCTGTGGCTGGCCCACGCCGCCGGGATCGTGGGGGTGGTCGCGGGCATCATCGTCTCGTTCGAGGCCGATATCCCTACCGGTCCATCAATCGTCTGCACCCTCACGGTCCTGTTCGCGAGTGCCGCGACCGCCGCAGCGTTTGGATCCCGCGCCCGCCGGACCGCGACGAGCGTAAACACTACCGAAAGAGAAACCCCGTGACAGACACCGACCCATCCGCTTCCGTGCCACCCAAGGTGAAAGCCGAAACCTTCCTCGCCGAACTCAACCGCCTCCGAAAAGAACTGGGCGAAGACAAGACCGACCCGGAATGGCTGACGCTGCATCACGTCTTCTGCTTCGTCAGTTACCAGATGTCCGAGTTTCAGAAATACCTCGACCACGAAGCCGCCAAAGGCGAGTTTGACCGGATGGAGCGATAACGAGAGCAAGAGCCAGGAATTTTTCGCCTTTCGTTGAACTTTCGACTTGCGTTTTCGTAAGGAAACGCAATAATGAACCATCGTTCGAGAAACGCGCGGATCGGGCCTTTTCAGTAACCCGGCCTCGTGCAAGTATCGTGCGACGACCGAAGCCCTTTTCAGGGACCCGCCTTGTGGGCTTTGGGCGATGTGCCGCGGATGACGGTTCGCGGCGAAAGAAATCGGCGGCGAGTTGAACAATTCTCGCGACGGCTGATTGTGCTCTTTCAGAACAGGAGGTGATCTAG
>CAZJXA010000169.1:0-7388 GCA_964549785.1 uncultured Phycisphaeraceae bacterium
GCCTCAACCGCGCCACCGACGTCATGCTCGGCGGCAAGGTGGCCGTGGTCTGCGGCTACGGCGACGTCGGCAAGGGTTCGGCCCAGAGCCTTCGCGGCCAGGGCTGCCGCGTGGTGGTGACCGAGATCGACCCCATCTGTGCCCTGCAGGCCGCGATGGAGGGCTACGAAGTCAACACCCTGGAGGCGATGCTCGACACCGCCGACATCTTTATCACCGCCACCGGCAACAAGGACATCCTGACGACCGACCACATGCGGAAGATGAAGGACAAGGCCATCGTCGCCAACATCGGCCACTTCGATAACGAGATCGACATGGCCGGGCTCGCCAAAGACAAGACGGTCCGCCGCCACACCATCAAGCCCCAGTACGACGAGTTCACCTTCAACAGCAACACCTTCAAGGGCAAGAAGCGCGACGGGCACTCGGTGCTGGTGCTCGCCGAAGGCCGCCTGATGAACCTGGGCTGCGCCACCGGCCACCCCTCGTTCGTCATGTCCGCCTCCTTCACCAACCAGGTGCTCGCCCAACTCGACCTCTGGTTCAACGCCACCGGCAAGCCCACGCTCTCGGGTCAGAAGTACACCGAGAACAAGGTCTTCATCCTCCCCAAGAAGTTGGATGAAGAGGTCGCCCGCCTCCATCTCGATAAACTGGGCGTGAAACTCACCCGTCTCAGCAAGGACCAGGCCGACTACCTGAATGTTTCAGCCGACGGCCCGTACAAGCCGAATCACTACCGGTATTGAAGTCTTCGGCCCTGCCGGCTGGTTGTAAGTAGCCGGTACGGTTGATATTCCATTGAACCCCGGAAGGGGTTCGCCGGGTCTTTACTCGCCGCGGCAGTCCAGACGCTGCTCCGATGGACCAATCCCAATTGAAAGACCGGCGTTCGGGAACTTCCCGACGCCGGTCTTTTCGGAATTCAGCGGGGGGCAATCACCCTTGGACCCCGCCCCCCAATCGCAAGGTACATACCAATGAAGATCATCAAGTGGCTCGTGATCCTCGTCCTCCTGCTGGTGCTCGTCGTCGGTGGAGTCATCGCGTACGGAATCTCCCAGATCGACGTGCTCGCCAAATCGGCCGTCGAGCAGGGAGGCACCTACGCGATGGGGGTCGAAACCAAGGTCGATTCCGTGGACATCGGCCTCGCCGCGGGCACCTTCGACCTCGCGGGGCTGAAGATCGCCAACCCCCCCGGTTTCAAGGAGCCCCGCTTCCTGACACTGGACAAAGGCGGCGTCTCCGTGAACCCGCAGAGCGTTCAGCAGCCCGTCGTCGAACTCCCCAAACTTTCCCTCTCGGGCCTCACCGTCAACCTCGAAAAGTCGGGCGGCGACGCGAATTACAACACCATCCTCGCGAACCTGAAGAAGCTTTCCGGCGACGGCACGTCCGCTTCCACCCCCGGCAAGCGCTTCGTCGTTCGAGAGGTCGCGATCACCGGCGTCGTCATCAACGCCGACGTCCTGGGTCTGGGTGCCGTCAGCCCCCGCCTCTCGATCCCGATCCATCAGGTCAAACTCTTGAACGTCGGACAGGGTCAGGGCGGCGTCAAAGACTCCGGCGTCACCGCCGAACAACTCGCCAGCATTATCGTGCAGGCGGTCCTCTCCGCCGCGGTCGATACCGGCGGGCTGCCCGCCGATATCCTGGGCGACCTGCAAGCCCAACTGGCGCAATCGGGCGACCTCTCGGAGATAGGCGTCGAGATGGTCGAAAAACTCGGTGGCACCGCCAAGCATCTCACCGGAGCGGTCGAGGATGTGGCCCGGCAGGTCGAAGACATCGGCAACAAAGCCCGCGAAACGGTCGATCAAGTCAAAAAGGACCTCGAAGGCCTGATCCCTGGCAGAAAATAACCCCCGCGGATTGATCCCGCCCCGCCTCCTCCTCATTTCCTGTTTGTTATTTTCCTCCCATGCACCTCAACGACATCTTCAAACTCCACCGCACCACCTTTTCGTTCGAGTTCTTCCCCCCGAAGACCCCCGATGCAGCGCGCGAACTCTTCGATAACATCCGCGAACTCGAGCCCCTCCGCCCCGCCTTCGTCTCCGCCACCTACGGCGCGGGCGGCTCTACCCGCGAGATGACGAACGACCTGGTCGTCAAACTCAAGACCACCACCTCGCTCGACCCCATCCCCCACCTCACCTGCGTCAATCACGACGAGGCCGAGATCGACGCCGTGCTCGAACGCTACGCCGCGGCCGGGATATCCAACATCATGACGCTCCGCGGCGACGTGCCGCGCGATTTGCCCCAAGGCACCGACCCCTGGCGCAGCTTCAAGTACGCCTCGCAACTGGTGCGGAAGATCTCGCAGTTCAACGCCAAAAACCTCCACCCCGACCGTCGCGGTTTCGGGATCGCGGTGGCCGGGTATCCCGAGGGCCACCCCGAAACGCCCAACCGCCTCATCGAGATCGACCGGCTCAAAGCCAAGGTCGACGAGGGCGCGGGCGCGATCGTGACCCAGTTATTCTTCGACAACCGCGACTTCTATGACTTCCGGTCGCGCTGCGAACTCGCCGGCATCCGCGTCCCCATCGTCGCCGGCATCATGCCCATCACCTCGGCCACCGGAATGAAACGCATGGCCGAACTCGCGCTGGGGGCACGCTACCCGGCCTCCCTCATCCGCGCTATCAACCGCACCGCGGGCGATGAACAAAGCGTCCGCCGCGTGGGCGTCCACTGGGCCACCGAGCAATCCCGCGACCTCCTCGACCACAACGTGAGCGGCATCCACTTCTACACGCTCAACCGCTCCAAAGGCACGCGCGAAATCTACGAAACGCTGGGCGTGAAGGATTCGTTCTCGTTACAGCAGTAAGCAGAAGTCACCGGACTCCGGAAGAACAACCCACGCACGAACCCATTCGTGCCGCATCGCGATCCTTCCGCCTTCACAAAATCTTCCGCCGATTCTTCACATAATCCCACACCACCATCCGCGAGAGATCCTTCCCGCCGGAAAAGAAAACCCGCCCCCGCGTGCTTTCCGCAAGGCGGTGCGCAAAGCGCACGTCGTCCTCGCTCTGTCCCCAGTTGGGGAGCAGGAAGATGTTGATGATGATCCCTTCCTTGGCGCAGGTCCGGGCCTCGCGCAGCGTGGCTTCTTCGGTGCGCGGGTCCGCAGGATACAGAAAGAAGACTTCCGTCCCCTCAAAGTGAGCGGTCGGCAGCCCGTCGGTGATGAGGAAGATCTGCCGGTTCGGTGTGTCCTGCACGCTCAATACCCGGCGTGACAGATTCAGCGCGTGCTGGATATTCGTGAAGTGCTGCGGCAGCCGCGATTCCACGACGTCCGGGTTCGCCATGTCGGCCTTCAGCCGCACGATCGGCGTGCGGATGCTCACCGGCTTGGGGAGCAGCGTCGGCACCTCCGCCATGGTCCGCTGCTTCGCGAAACTCGCCATCTCGAAAAACGACAGGAAATCGCCCGGAAACTCCGACCGGATCAGCCCGTCCAGTGCCAGGGCCATGCGCTTGCAATTGATGTACTGCCCATCAAACCGCATCGATCCCGACATGTCCATCAGCACGGCGGTCGCGCACTTGGGGTTGTTGCGGGTACGGTGGATCTCCAGATCCCCCATCTCAAACCGCGCCGAGCCCGGCCGCTGGGCCCGACGGGCCACCGCGTTCGCCACCGATTGCGAGATCGCAAGGTTCGTCGCCGAATCCCCGAATTCGTACGGCTTCGTCCGCTCCAACTCCACGACGCCCTCCCCCTCGATCGGACCCGAGTGCCGCCCCGACCGCGCCGCCTTCAGCTCCGTGAACACCTCATTGAGCAGCGTCTTCTGAAACAGCCGGTACGCCTGCGGCGTGAGTTTGTACCCCTCCCGCGTGAACTCCAGACCCTGCGCCTTGGCCTGCTCCCGCACGAAGTTCTCGATCTCCTCCTGCAGGCGGTTCAACGACTCGATCTCCCCCGCTTCCGCAAACTCGCTCAGGCTCTCCATGTCCACGATCGCCAGTTGCGCGGTGTTCGCGGCCTCCTTCAACTGCTCCAGCAACTTCTCGATCGCCTCCAACTCTTCCTTGAGCGCAATCGCACGCTCCACATCCACATCCTCTCGCCCCGTGAACGTGTACTTGCCCAGCAACTGCTCGATCTCGTACTTCTCACCCAGTCGCTCCGCCACATCCAGAATCTCCTTCGCGAAGGGGCTCTGGTCGTTCTTCTGGGCGTACCACAGCCTCTCAAGGTCGCTCAGCTGCTCTCCGTCGATCGCCTTCTTGAAATCCTCACGAAACTTCTCGGGCGGCTTCGCCCGCTTCGCGGCGTCCTTGAACGACTTCGCGGCCTGCTCCAGGGCCGATTGCGGTCGGTACGTCTCCAAAATCCGCCGCTTCCGCTCCTCAAGCATCGCCCGGATGGACTCCAGACTCGGCCCCAGACTCGGGAACATCGATGCGTCAAGCCGAATCGCCCGCGCCAGTTCCTCCTCGCTGAACTCCCTCATGCTCCCGTAGGCCAACATGTGGTCGAACGCCGCGGACGTGAGATCCGGCGGCGGCGAACTGGGCGAAGGAAACCGCACGGGATCAAACCGCTGATACGTGTGAACGATGCCGCGATCAAAGGGGGTGGAGTCGGTCACGTTCGGCACGCTGCTTTCTGAAACCACACGGTGATCTCTTCCTTGGACCATGCTCCCGCCGCCACCGCCAGCGTGGCATCGGCCGCCTCGTCCTCCTGCACGTTCAGCGAATACCCGTTGGCGTGCAGAAACGCAATCGCGGCCGCGAGTTCGATCCGCTTGTTGCCGTCGTAGAACGCATGGTTCTTAGCGAGATGGAACAAGTACGCGGCGGCCATGCTCGGAACGTCCTCGTGCAAATACTCGCCGCTGAAGGTGGCCCGCGGCGTCATCACCGCCGCCTGCAACAGCCCGACATCCCGCAACCCGGGCATCCCGCCATAGTTCCGAATCAGCACGCTATGAAGCTCGATCACCTGCTCCTCGGACAAGAACATCAGCGGCACATTTCCCATGGCCTACTCCGCCAGCCGCTTCATGGCATTTCCGAACTTCGTTCGAATGACCTCCTTCGCCTCCGCCAGTTTGGTCGGGTCAATCCCGATATTGCTGGCGCGGACGACAAACGAGCCCGCGGTCACCGTCACCTGCAACTCCGTCTCCGGCGTGATGCCCGTCGCCTCCATCAACGCCTTGTCGATGATGAGCGCGTAGCTGTTCCCGTACTTCTGCAGCGATTTCACCAGCATGTGACGGACTCCTGTTCGACACCCAAGTTCAACTGGCCACCTCCGCCTTCAGAAGGGGAACTCATTGTCCATTGTGCCCCACATAGTACGCCGTACAATGAAAGCCGGAGGAAATCCTTAAATACCTCTTAAAAAGGGATTTATACGGCCTCACGGCTCATACGTCACCCGTCCGTGCTTCGTGTTCCGACTCACCACGTCCGTCGCCCACAGCCCCGCCAGAACAAACTCGATACACGACGCCCGCACGCCCGCATCGCCCGCCGCATTCACCTCAAACGCCTTCTCCCAGATCTGCGGCACCCGCTTCACGACCTTCTCGTAATGCCCGCTCGGCAGCATGTCCCCCACCTCGATCTTCACGCCCTTCGAGAAGACGTCCGCGATCTCCCCCAGCCCGTGCTTGGTCACATACTCCTCGAAGACCACCTTGATCGCCTCCGCCGCGATCTGCTCCAACACCTGCTTCTCCGAGAGCTGCTGCGACCCCATCAGGTCCAGTTCCAACTTGCCGATCGCCGACGCCGCGAAGTGCGCCAAGTCCGAAATACGCGGCACCGCCGGCTTTTCTCCCAGCACGATCCCCCGCCGCCGCGCATTCGCCACCATCGTCCGGTAGTTCGCGATCGAGAACCGGGCCGAAACGCCCGACGTCTGGTCCACGCTCTTGTTCTTCCGCGCCGCGATCGACATCTGCTCCACGATTTCCTTCAGGAAGCGCGGCACGACCACCGGGAACTCGCCCCCCAATTCAACCGCCGCCTCACGCTCCATGACATCGATGCCCATGTCGCGCGTCCGCGGATAGTGCGTCTGAATGGTCGCGCCGATCCGGTCCTTGAGCTGCGGGATGACCTTACCCGACCGGTTGTAGGTGCTGGGGTTGGCCGAGAAAAGAACCAACACATCGATGTCGAACGTGATCGGATACCCGCGGATCTGAACATCCCGCTCTTCAAGAATGTTGAACAACCCGACCTGAACCAGATCATCGAGGTCCGGCAATTCGTTCATCGCAAAGATGCCGCGGTGCATCCGCGGGATCAAGCCCAGATGCAGAGCCTCCTCCGCCCCCATGCTCGTACCCGACAGCAACTTCGCAGGATCAATCTCGCCGATCACATCCGCGAACTTCGTGCCCGGTGCCAGCCGCTCGGCGTACCGATCCTCACGCCCCCACCACGCGATCGGCGCCGCATCGCCGTGCGTAGCAATGAACGCCCGGCCCGCCGCCGTGATGGGCGCCAGCGGGTCCTCGTGCACCGGCGATCCGGGGATGTCGAGGTACGGCACCGTCTCATCCAGGAACATCGGGAGCGTCCGCATCAGCCGGCTCTTGGCCTGGCCCTTCTCTCCGAGAAACAGCATGTCATGGCCGGCCAGGATCGCGTTCACGATCTCAGGGATCACCGTGTCTTCGTAGCCCACGATCCCCGGAAACAGTTCATCGCGCTCCTTCAGATGCCGGGTCACATTGGCCCGCATCTCCTCCTTCACGGTGCGCGATCGATACCCGGAAGATTTGAGAGAACCCAGCGTGTGTCCGGTCGTCGGCATGTGATACCCCAGATCTGTTATTCGATCATTGGACGAATCAAGATTCGTTTTCCGAACCCGGGGCGGCCTATTTCCCGCGGCCATGAAATACGACCGCCGTCGGCCGCCAGTTCGCGCTGGAAACCTTCGGTAAGGATGGGCGCGGCCCCGGACACATTTCGCCGCCCACGTCCCCGCTGTCTGTTCGCCGTTCTCCATCTGCCATTCGCTATTTGCCAGTTGCCATCTGGCCTCCCCCACAGCACATATACGGCTCCTGATCCCGCCCGGCCCCGAACCCGCCCGTGGCAAACAGCCGGTCCTCCGCGTTCCCGCGATCAAACACCTTCACGCCCTCCACCCAGGTCTGTTCCACATGGGTGTACACGCTGAAGGGGTCTCCCGAAAGCACGATAAAGTCCGCATCCTTCCCGGCTTCAAGGCTCCCGATCCGTTCCGCAAGGTCGATCATCTCCGCGCCGTTGATCGTCATCGCCCGGATCGCCGCGTCCCGCTCCAATCCGGCCCGCACCGCCAACGCGCCCGACCGCAGGAAGAGCCGCGAATCCGTGATCCAGTCGTCCGTGTGGAAGCACATCAG
>CAZJXA010000170.1:0-7382 GCA_964549785.1 uncultured Phycisphaeraceae bacterium
CACCCGCATCAACGCCGCCCCGCGCGTGCTGGCCCCGCTCGGAGTAGCGCCGGCCGGGAGCATCACCAACGCCCTCGCCTCGCTCGATGCCACCCTCGCGAAAGGCCGCAAGGCGATCAACATCGAGGAAACCATCGCCTCGGTTTCGATCATCATCGAGGGCCTCTTCGCCGACGCCGCGTCGATCGAGAAAGACGTCGATGAGCGCCTGGATCTCCCCGACCCCGCGACCCGGACCACCGCCCGCAAGCAATACCACGTCGCCGCGCAGGAGGGCCGACACAACCTCAGCGAGGTGAATCGAATGATCAACTCGATCGAGACGCACCTCGAGCGCGTGCCCGAGATTCTGCGGACCGCCCCCCCGGGCGTGGCCGTCGCGGGCGCCAAGCCCTCTTCGTTCCCCGCGAAATGGCGGAGCCGCATCCAAAAACTCCGCACCCGCCACGAGGCCTTGCTCGCCAAGGTCGAGTCTTTCGAGAAGGTGCCCTAAGCCGGTGGCCCGCCGCCCCACCCGTTCTTCAAGCCCCAACCGCAAGGGCGAAAGCGACAAACCCACGGCCCGCTCCAATCGCCGAACCGGAGCCGCCAAACCACGCAAGGACCGCGGGGCCGACAGTCTGTCGGCCTCGCCCACCCTCCCCGGCCTCAACAGCCGCCAGATCGCCGCGATCGCATCGGTGCGTGAGATCTTCTGGCACGACGTCCTGCGCGAGATGCTCACCTCGCTCGCCATGCGCTGCGCCCAGGAAGACCCACATCGCAAATCCCTTCTCCTGAAGGGTGCGGCCCTCGATACCGGACTCACGCAAACCGAAAACATGTTCGACGGACGCATCGCCATCATCACCAGCCAAGGTCAACGAATCCCGATCGCGTCCGTCGTCCCGGTCTTCTCGATGGGGGTTGGCAAAACCCCCGCGGAGCGGGCCCTCTCCATGGCCGTCGAGTGCACTGTCTTTCAGATCCGCACTCCCTCCGGCGAGGTCTTCACCATCCCCCTGCACGAGATCCGCGCCTTCCATTCCATGAGCGAAGAACTCATCCGTTCGCTCGAAAACGCCGCCCGAAACGCCGCCTCCGAGCCCGACGACTCTCGCGACGAGGCCGGGGGTCCCTTCGGCTTTGCCGCCTTCACTTCCCTCTCCCGCCGCGCCGCCGACGTTCCCCTTTTCGCCCCGCCCGGCTCCCAGCCCCCGGATACCGGCTATTTACCCGCGTGAAGAGAACTTCACGCCCGCCCGTTCCGTATATCACGCGACGTATCGATAACTGTCTATATCCGCCCCAGGAATCCTTCCCGGGCGAATCCGTTCCCCGCCGTAGGGCGCAGTCAGGTGCTGAGGGTTCGCGAAGGTCGGGTCACATCCCGCCGCGTGCTGATTTTTTCCGGAGGTTTCGTCCATGCGAACGCTCGTGGCCATCCCGGTTTACAACGAGGAGAAGTTCCTCCCCGGCGTGCTCGCCAAAGTGCGCGCCCACGCCGATCGCCTCCTCCTCATCGATGACGGTTCCACCGACCGCACTCCGGAACTGATCGCCCGCGAGCGCGGCGTAGACGCCATCCGCCATTCCGCAAACCGCGGCTACGGACGCTCGCTCCGCGATGCCTTCCGCTTCGCCGTTCAGGAGCGCTTCGACCTTCTCATCACCATGGATTGCGATGATCAGCACGAGCCCGCGGCGATCCCGCTCTTCATCGATGCCGCCGCCCGCTCCTCCCACGACATCATCAGCGGCTCCCGCTACCTGTTGCCCATGACCGGCAACGACCGCCCCCCCATGGAGCGGAGAAACATCAACGCCTCAATCACCGCCGAGATCAACACCCGACTCTCCCACCGCCTGGGCACTCTGCTCACCGATTCCTTCTGCGGCTTCAAGGCCTACCGCGTCCCCGCCCTCAAGAAACTCCGGCCCACCGTCTCGGGTTACGCCTTCCCGATGCAGTTCTGGGCTCAATCCGCCGCCGCCGGCCTGAGTGTCAAAGAACTCCCCGTCAAACTCATCTACAACGATCTCACCCGCACCTTCGGCGGCACGCTCGACGACGCCGGCGAGCGTCTCAAGCACTACCGCCTCGTCCTTCATCGCGAACTCCGCCGCCACGCGTCGGCCCTCCCACCTTCCGCCATCCACAACCTCATCGAAACCGGGGCGGCCCGCTCCGCCTGTCGGGGCCCTTGCGGCGGCTGACGATGCTCCCGTACGCTCGCGGTGAACGACTCCCCACCCGATCACCCGTACCCCGAACACGTGGCATCGATTCTCCCCCTGAACCCGATCACGATCGAGCCGCCGCCCTCCGACGCCCGGTGGCGGCCCCCGCTCCGCCGCGTGCCGAACACCGCCGCCGACTCCCCAAGCTCCGAAATCGCCGCGGGTATCGTGTCGTTCCGTTCGGAACTCGGACTTCCCATCCAAGGCCCGGTCATCATGTCCGGACACCAACCGGGTTTCTGGCACGCCGGCATTCTCGCCAAAGTCTTCGCCGTTCAGGCGGCCGCTGAGCGAACAGGCGCCTTCCCCGCTTGGGTCGTCGTGGACCACGATCCGGAATCGCCGATGGACCTCCGGTTTCCCACCGCAGCGTGGGAAGAACGCACGCTCGCCTTCGCAACGCCCAACCGCCTCACCCCACCCTCCGCGCTCCCTCCGTGGAACGGCGACCCCGCGGCAAGTTCATCAGCCTTGATCGCCGAACCAATCCGCCGCGCGGTCGATTCCGTCGTCGCGGCCATGCGTCTGAACGCCGCCGCGACCGACCTTTCCAGCCAGGCCACGCGGGCCACCGCCGACCTCCTTTCCGCCGCCGATCTCCCCGATTCATCCATCCGAAACGCCGTCACGGCCACCCGAATCGCGACCACGTCGCTCGTCCGCGCCATCGTGGCCGACTGGTCTCATCTCGCCCATGCCCGGGCGTGCATCGCCGCGTACAACGCGGCCGCGGAGCGCTACCCCGATGCCGGAATCCGACCCCTGGCCTCCACCGCCAGCGACGTCGAACTGCCCCTCTGGCACCTCGACAATCGCACCACCCGGGCCCGCGTGATGTGGTCAGATCTCGCCCGCGGCACCACGCAGCCCCTCGTCCCCAAGGCTCTGTTGATGACCATGCTCCTGCGGCTCGCGGGGTGCGAACTCTTTGTCCACGGCTTGGGAGGCGGCAACTACGACCGCGTGATGGAGGCCTGGGTCGCCGCATGGAAACCCGATTTTCTGCTTGCACCCAGCGCGGTCGTTTCCGCGACGGTGCTGCTGAACGTCCCAGGAATGCCGCCCCCCTCCACCTCCAACGCCGCAGCCCGCGCGGCCTGGCGCGCCCACGCCGCCTCCCACTCGCCCGATCTGCTGAACGACGCCGCGGCCTCCGAAGCGAAACAGGCCGGGCTTCGCGAGGTGGCTGCGCTCAAAGGCAATAAATTGGAACGCCGCGCCGCCTACCGCCGGATGCACACCGCCCTCACCGAGTACCGTTCGCGGCACGCGGCCGCCCTCGCTGCGCTGGCCCGCGACGCCGACACCGCGAGCGCCAGCTCCGCCACCGACGGCCCCGCCGCGGACCGGACGTGGCCGTGGATGCTGCACCCCCGACCGGCGCTCGCGGCCTTGAACCAGTCGATCGCCGATGCGTTCTAATCTCTTGCCCGCCGCCCGGCTACCTTTGCCTTTGGGCCCCGCATGAACCGCACGATTCTTGCAATCTTCGCGCTCGCCGCCTCCATGCTTTCCTCATGCGCCGGCCGGCCCCTGCCCGAACCCGCAGCCGTCGGCGTGCCTAACGAGCACTCTCGCGCCGTCGCCATCTTTGAAACCCGTGGCGGGCCGGTGTCATGGGCCGATCTCGTCGGCGCATCCCAGGAGGCCGACGTCGTGATCCTCGGCGAGCAGCACGGCAACCCCACCGGCCTCTCCGCCGCCGCCGCTCTCTGGCGCGATCTCTTGGCCGCTTCCCCCGCGAACGGCCGCACCGCCCTCGCCCTCGAGTTCTTCGAGCGCGACGAGCAATCCCGCCTCGACGATTTTCTGAGCGGGCTTTCCGATGAACGAACCCTCGTCCGCCGCACCGGCCGCGATGCCGCGGGCAGCCCCACCGGCAACTGGCCGCCCGGCCATCGCGACATGGTTATCGCCGCCCGCGATGCGGGCCGTCCCGTCGTCGCCGCGAATGCTCCCCGGCCCTACGTCCGCCTCGCGCGTCGGAGCGGCTTCGAGGCTCTCCGTTCGCTGACGGTCGAGCAGCAACGCCTCTTCCGCGTGCCCGATGCCCCGCCGACGGGGCGTTACCGCGCCGACTTTGACCTGTTCATGAACGGCGGCCCCCCGATGAACGCCGACGAGCAGGCCTCCACCGACGCCACCTTCCGCGCCCAGTCATTGTGGGATTGGACAATGGCCGAGAGCGTCGCGGCCGCGTCCGCGGCGGGCCACCGCCCGGTGGTGCTGGTGGTCGGACAGTTCCATACCGACTTTGACGGCGGTCTGGTCCAGGCCCTCCGCCTGCTGCGTCCGAGCGCACGGATCGTGACGGCGAGCTTCCGAAGTGAGACCGCGCACGACGCGGCGGCCCTCGCCGAGGAAGACCGAGGCCGTGCCGACTTTGTCATCGGCACCGGGCTCACGCGCTGAGCCCGCGAACGGCCCTGAAGTGCTTGACGTTCACCGCGTCAGGCGCGAGACCGGCCCATGGCTTTACGCCGCAACTCCGCAGCGACCTCCAGAGTGGACTTGCCCTTCCACTCCGGTCGGTCCTTCCAAATACCGAAGGCCGAGTTGAGGAGGGCCGCAACCCGCGCTGCCGGAGTTCGCATCGTGCGGCGAATCTGCGCGATGGTCGGTATCGGCTCAGTCGCAGCGGGCCCCGCCTTAGCCTTCTTGCGCCTCGACGACTTCGCGGCGCGGACATCCGATCCAGCAGCCTTCGCAGGCTTTCGGCGAGCAACACGCTCGGCAGCGGAGGACGGCCGCGCAAGCTGAAAATCAACCTCGGTCCCCGGCTTCAGCCCAGGATCGCGGTCCGGAACAATTACGCCATCGCGATACACGCCCCGGAACGTCACGCGTGAACGGTATGGGTCCCTTCGATCCGATCGATCCTTACCACCCTACTACCGGCCCCCACTACCGCCCCTTACTGTCCCCCCGCGCAAAGATGCTCGCCACATAGTTCAACACGTCCGTAGCGCTCGTCTCGTTATACCCGAACTGCTTGATCAACCGCTGCTTCACGACGTCAATCTTCGCCTGCGTCTCGTCGTCCACCACGGTCGAAACCAGGTTCTTCAACTTGATCGTGTCGCGTTGGTCCTCGAAGAGCTTGAGCTCAAGTGCCCGATACAGCCGCGCATTCGTGTTGTACTCAAACTTCTTCCCGTCCAGCGCCAAGGCCCCGATGTAGTTCATGATCTCCTGCCGGAAGTCCTCCTTGCGGCTATCCGGGATCTCGATCTTCTCCTCGATCGCCCGCATCAGCCGCTCGTCCGGCTCGTCGTCCCGCCCCGTGTAGCGGTTCTTGACCCGCTCCTTCTGGGTGTACGCCCGCACGTTCTCGATGTAGTTCGTGCACAGCCGCTTGATCGCCTCCTCGTCCGCCGAGATCGCCCGCTGAACCTCGCCCTTGATGATGTCCTCGTACTCCTCCTTGATCACCGCCAGCAACTCGCGGTACTTCTTCCGCGTGTTCTCGTCGCTGATCAGCGAGTGATGGCTCATCCCGCTCTCGAGTTCGTTGATCACCATGAACGGGTTGATCGACTTTTCTTCGATCGCCTGCCGGCTCACCAGCGTGTTGCTGATCTTGTCCTGGATGTAACGCGGGCTGATCCCGCTCATCCCCTCCCGCACCGCTTCCTCCCGCAGCTCCTTCACCGAATCCTCGGTAAAGCCCGGCAGGCTCTTGCCGTTATACAACTTCAATTTCTGCATCAGCGTCAGTCCCGCCTTCTTGGGGTCTTCCAGCCGCGTCAACACCGCCCACATCGCCGCCACCTCCAGCGTGTGCGGCGCGATGTGCACGTTCTTGATCCGCCCCTCGCCAAAGTCCTTCTGATAGATCTTGACCTCATCGTCCAGCCGGATGTTGTACGGAACGTCGATCTTGATCGTCCGGTCCCGGAACGCCTCCATCATCTCGTTGGACTGCAGCCGTTTGTATTCCGGCTCGTTGGTGTGCCCCAGAATCACCTCATCAATATGCGTCTGCGCAAACTTCTTCGGCTTGATCGAGTGCTCCTGGCTCGCCCCCAAAAGGTCATACAGGAACGCCACGTCCAACTTCAGCACCTCGATAAACTCGCAGATGCCCCGGTTCGCGATGTTCAACTCCCCATCAAAGTTAAACGCCCGCGGGTCCGAATCGCTCCCGTACATCGCGATCTTCCGGTAGTTGATATCCCCCGTCAGCTCCGTCGAATCCTGATTCTTTTCGTCCTTGGGCTGGAAGGTGCCAATCCCCACGCGGTCCTTCTCGCTCAGCACAATGCGGTGCACCCGCACATGCTCCATCACCTTTTTCCAGTCGCCGTCATAAAACGTCATCAGGTCTTCCTGCACCTTCCGACAGAACGGATCGGGTTCCCCCATCACCCGCAACCGCCCGTTGTGATTCTTCGACTTGTACCCCGCGTTCAACTGCGTCAACACCGCCTCCCGCGCTTCCCGCGGCACCAACACCAGCGGCTCCTCATGCATCGGACACTTGAACTCGTGCGTCCGCGCGGCCTCGGCACCACCCGCCACCGCCGCCGACACCTCGCAGTTCTCATCCAGCAGCCACGAGAACGAATACAACGCCCCATCCGGCGTCTTCGAATACGCCTCAATCCCCTTCTTCAGCAGCCGCGCAATCGTGCTCTTGCTGCTCCCCACCGGCCCGTGAAGCAGCAGAATCCGCTTGTCCGTTCCATACCCCTCCGCGGCCGACCTCAGAAAATCCACCAGCGTCATCAACGCAAAGTCCAGCCCAAAAATCCCGTCCGCCCCGTTATCAAACGGATCGCTGAAGAAGTGGTACCGCACCACATCCTTCTTGAACAACTTGTACTTTTCGCTGCCGTGGCTCAGAATCGCGTCGTACAGCCGCTGATACGCGTTCCGCAACACCGCCGGGTTCTGGCCCACCACATCCAGATACTCCCAGAACGTCCCCGACCAGTGCTGATCCTGAAAACGCTGACGATCGAGACGATTCTCGATCGCCCCCACCAGGTCCTTGGAAGTAAGTGCCGTCGTGCGAGGTTCGCTCATGGGTCGCCGCCTTTCCGTGGCCGCTGCAACAGGGTCCGCTGACAATCAGATATCGGCCGTTCCTCCGCCCTTCCCCACCTCGATTCTTACGCCGCCCCACTCCACGAGTTCCCGGACGTGATCGGCCCCCCACC
>CAZJXA010000171.1:0-7362 GCA_964549785.1 uncultured Phycisphaeraceae bacterium
GTGCACGAGCGCCTCTTCATCGCCGAACATGAACTCCGCCAAGGCCTTGGCGAGCAGCGTCTTGCCCACGCCCGTGGGCCCGAGGAAGATAAACGAACCCATCGGCCGCTTGGGGTCCTTCAGGCCCGCCCGGGCGCGCCGGATGGCCTTCGACACGCTCTTGACCGCATCGTCCTGGCTGATGACCTTCTTGTGCAATTCCTTCTCGAGGTCGAGCAGGCGCTGCGCCTCATTCTTCTCGAGCCTCTTGAGCGGCACGCCCGTCATCTTGGAAACGACCTCCGCGATGATGTCCTCATCAACGACGCCGTCCACCTCCTGGGCCTTGGTCCGCCACTCCTTCATGGTCTCTTCACGCTTCTTGCGGAGTTGCTCGGCCTTGTCCCGGAGTTCCGCGGCGCGCTCATAATCGGCGCCCTTCACGGCTTCGTCCTTCTCGACGCTCAGCCGCTCGATGTCGGCTTCGAGTTCCGCCAGGTTGGGCGGCTTGGTCATGCTCTTGAGACGGACGCGAGCGCCGGCCTCGTCGATGACGTCGATCGACTTGTCGGGCTGAACGCGGCCCGGGATGTAGCGCCCGGAGAGTTCGACCGCGGCCCGGAGGGCGCCGTCCGTGATCTGCACCCGGTGGTGCTGCTCGTAGCGGTCGCGGAGACCCTTGAGGATCTCGACAGCCTGCTCGCTGGAGGGGGGCTCGACGGTGATGGACTGGAAGCGACGGGCGAGGGCGGCGTCCTTCTCGATGTACTTGCGATATTCATCGAAGGTGGTGGCGCCGATGCACTGAATCTCGCCGCGGGCCAAAGCGGGCTTGAGGACGTTCGAGGCGTCGATCGCGCCCTCGGCTCCGCCCGCACCGACCAAGGTGTGCAGTTCGTCGATAAAGAGGATGACGTTCTTGGCCCGACGGACCTCGTTCATCACGGCCTTGATGCGTTCCTCGAACTGGCCGCGATACTTGGTGCCGGCCACCATCATCGCGAGGTCGAGGACGACAATGCGGCGCTCGTGGAGGATCTCCGGGACGTCACCCGAGATGATCTTCTGAGCCAACCCTTCGACGATGGCCGTCTTGCCGACGCCCGCCTCGCCCAAAAGGACGGGGTTGTTCTTGGTGCGGCGGCAGAGGATCTGCACCACACGCTCGATCTCGTTGGTGCGGCCGATCACCGGGTCGAGGGTGTTCTCGCGGGCCAGTTCGGTGAGGTCGCGCCCGAAGGAATCGAGTGCCGGGGTCTTGCTCTTGCCCTTGGCGGAACCGCCGGAAGCAGGGGTCGCTCCGGATTGGGGGTCGCGGCCACCGCCGTTGCCGGAGCCGCCTTCCTTTTCGCCGCCGCCACCGCCGCCGGTGTTGCCTTCGGCGTTCTCGTTGCCCGCGCCGAGGAGGTTGAGGACTTCCTCGCGGACCTCTTCGAGTTTGAGGCCCAAGTTCATCAGCACCTGGGCGGCGACTCCGTCGTGCTCACGCAGAAGGCCGAGCAAAAGATGCTCGGTGCCGACGTAGTTATGGTTGAGGTTGCGGGCCTCTTCGATGGCGTACTCAATGACCTTCTTGGCACGGGGCGTCTGCGGCAGACGGCCCATGGTGACCATCTCGGGTCCGGCCTTGACCAATTTTTCGACTTCCAGCCGGACTTTGCGGAGATCGACGTCCAGATTCTTGAGGACGTTGGCCCCGACCCCGGAACCCTCCTTGACGAGACCGAGCAGGATGTGCTCGGTCCCGATGTATTCGTGGTTAAGGCGCTGGGCCTCCTGATTAGCGAGCGCCATCACTTTGCGGGCACGATCGGTAAAGCGTTCAAACATGGCTTGGTCCTCGACGGAGCCCGAAGCGGTTTTCGCTCCGGGATGCCGTTCCTTTCTTCGCAACGACACCCCCGAAAGGTTCGGGAGGCGTGATGGATTTCTCGGACGGTAGGAAACCCGCGTCTCCGGCCGTCCAACCGGGCGGGCGAAGCGGTTATCGGGCGGCTTCAGCCGTCCGACGAAGCCTCGGGGCCGATCGGTTGACACTTATCGGCAGCGAGCGGCGTGCCATTGGGCGAAGATGCGGAGAACTGAAGAGGCGGTCGAAAAGGACTGGGAATGGGCTGGGCGGGCCAAGCGGGGAGCCGAAGGGCGCTGCAAGGCGATGGGAGCGTCAAATTGGCAGGGACCGGCTCGTCAGTTACGTTCGCCGTCGGCCCGGCACGCCCACCACGATCGCTCCGTTCGGCACGTCTTCCACCACCACCGCCCCGGCTCCGATCGTGCAGCTGCGGCCGATGGTCACTCCCGGCAGCACTCGGGCACCCATGCCAATCAGCGTGTCGCTTCCGACCCGAACGTGGCCCGCCAAGATCGCCCCCGGCGCGAGGTGGACATTCTCACCCAACTCACATTCGTGCTCGACGATCGCCCCGGTGTTGATGATGGCGTGCGGACCCACCACCGCGAACGCCTGCACGATCGCTCCGGCACCCACGAACCCGCCCTGATCGATTCGGGCCGACTTGGAGACCGTCGCCGCCGGGTGAAGCACCGTGGTCCATTCATCGTCGTCGACGACCCCGGCGAACGCGGCGATCACCACGCGTCGGGACGCGAGGCCGCCCAGCGTTATTAAACGTGCCCCCACGAACGCCTCAGACAGCATCCCGAGGTGCCGAAGACCCCCGAGCCGGCACGCCGCCGCCTCGCGCGAGTCGTCGTAGACCCCGGCCAAGTCCCAACCGGCCGCCGCCGCCGCTTCCAACACGACCAGTGCATGCCCGCCACCACCGATCAAGGACAATCCCGTCATGGCCTGAAGCATATCGGAACCGTCCCCATCAAACCGCATTTTTGGGGTAGGGGCTTCCGGGCGTGCGATGCCATCCGAACCTCACAATCGAGGTGTCCGATAGGGTTAGGGATTTCAACCACTCCCTGCATCCAAACTCGGGCGGCCTGCATGCGTATAAATATCCGGGGAAACGCCGTTTTCAACCGCTGTCCGTGCGCCCGCGGCGGCTCAACCGCTTCGATTTTTGGAGAGATTATGAATTCCAGCCGCGCCAACGCGTCCGCTCGTCCGAGGTTTATTCAGCGTCTACTTTCGCTGAGCGGGGGCACCGCAGCGCCGGCACCCGCAGCGTTTCAACCGCTTGAGGCAAGGCAGATGCTCGCGGCGACGGTGATCGATGACTTTGACGACGTCACGGTGGGGATCAACGCGGGACCGGCGGTCATTGAACTCGCGCCCCGCATCACCGACCCCGCCCTCAACGGCAACATCATCCGATTCGCGTCCAACATGGGCGACGTTTTCGTCCAACTCTACAACAACGAGACGCCGCTCAGTGTCACCAATTTCATGCAGTATGTGAACTCTGATCCGAATAGCGCCTTCACGTACAACAATGCGATCATTCATCGGGCCGACAGCCTCGGGAACGGTGAGCAGTTCGTCGTCCAGGGCGGCGGGTTCCGATACTCCGAAGCGGACATCTTCACCTCGATCTCCGCGTATCCCTTCGTAACCAACGAGCACCGCGCGAACACCGCCCTTCGCGGCACCCTGTCGTACGCCAAGCGCGGCAACAACCCCAACAGCGCATCCAACCAGTTCTTCTTCAATCTCCGCGATAACAGCGATATTCTTGACGACCAGAACGGTGGGTTTACGACCTTCGGTCGTGTCCTGGGTTCGGGGATGACCGTGGTCGATGCGATGGCCGCGCTCCCCCGGTTCAACTTTGCCCCGAGCGACCCGAACACCCCCTTTGGGACCGTGCCGCTCCGCAACTACACGAACGGCCAACCGTATGTGTCGGAGAATTTCGTCACCTTCAGCACCATTACGCTGACCAGCCGGATGACCTACACCGTCACGGTCGCCGATCCGACGAAGGTTTCCGCACAGATCATCGAGGGCAACCTCAGCCTGTCGTACATCGCGAACGCCACCGGAAGCACGACGGTCACCGTCACCGGAACCAGCCGCGACGGCGGCGACCCGGTCTCCGATACGTTCACGGTGAGCATCGGCATCCCCACGGTCACCACCACCCAAGCGAGCACGGCGAGCGTGCAGCCCGGCACGTCCTTCACGATCACCTCGCTGGGCGTCACCGATCAAGGCACCGGCACCGTCGCCGCGATTCAATACTGGCGCGACGCCAACGCCAACGGTACCTTCGAGTCGGGTTCCGACCTGCTCGTCGCCACGGCCACATCGGCCGAGGGCAATTGGCTCGCCACCATCCCCACCGGCGAAACCGCCTCCGGCCTGTATACCTACTTCGCCCGCCCGACGGATAACGACAACATCTTCGGCTTCGTCGCCTCCACCCAGGTCCGCATCAACGCCAACCCCACCCTGGGCGGGGTTTCCAGTTCGGCGTCGAGCGTACCCCAAGGCCAGGCCATCGACCTTACCGCCGTCGATGCGGCCGACACCGACAGCGCCATCGAACGGGTTCGCTACTACCGCGACCTCAACGGTAACGGCACGCTGGAACTCGACATCGACGACGAGATCGGTGATTCGGGCAGCGACGAAACCAACTTCCGTTCGCGCATCACGACCACCGGCTTCCCCTTCGGCTCGGTCACCATCCTCGCCCGGGCCGAGGACGAGTTCGGCGGCCTCTCCGGGGTCGCCGCCACGACGATCACGCTTCTCGCGAACCCGCCGACCCTCGGTTCTGTCCGGGCCTCGCCCTCGCTCATCCCCAACGCCGGCACGCCGGTCGTCCTTACCGCCTCCGGCTATCGCGACCGCGACGGCCTCGTGACCGGCGTCGAATACTGGCGCGACAACGGCGATGGCACCTTCAACACCGACACCGACACTTTCCTGGGCGGCTCCAACACCGCCCGCGGCGGCTACCGCTTCGAGGCCTCGACCGACGGGTTCGACCCTGGCACCTACACCTTCTTCGCCCGGGCTGTCGACAACGCCGGCCTCTTGTCGGAGGCCGTCGCCACCAGCGCCCGCATCAACGCCGCTCCCACCATCGCCGCCCTCACCGCCGATTCCGAGTCGGTGGAACGCCTCTCATTCTTCACCCTCATCGCCTCGGGCGTGGCCGATGACACCACCGTCCGCTCCGTGACCTTCTACCGCGACACCGACGGCATCGCCGGCCTGAACACCGCCAACGAACGCGCCATCGGACGCGGCCGCCGCAACGCCGACGGCTCGTGGTCCCTCCGCATCAACACCCGCGGCTTTGCCAATGGCGAGAACACCTTCTACGCGGTCGCGACCGACGCCAACAACGGCGTCTCATCGCCCGCCATCACCACCGCGACGATCGTCAACGCCCTGCCCACCGCCTCTGGGATCACGGTCCGCACGCCCATCGTTGCGAACCTTGGCAACGACATCACGCTCACCGTGCGCTCGCCCAAGGACCGGGACGGCACGGTCTCTCTCGTCAGGTACTACCTCGATACCAACAACAACGGGCAGGTCGATCTCGAGGGGGCTGTGACGGACCTGTACCTCGCCGAGAACAACCGCCGCTCGTACGGCGTGACGTTCAATACCTCCAACTTCCAGATCGGGGCCAACACTGTTCTGGCCCAAGTCGAGGACAACGACGGCGATCGCAGCTCGCCGGCCAGCGCCCAAGTCTTCGTCAACGCCGCACCAACGATCGATTCATTCTCCGTGCCGGACACGTCGGTCGTCAACGGCGAACGGTTTACCGTCGCCGCCGGCAACGTGGCCGATGCCGACGGCAGCGTCCGCTCCGTCGACTTCTACATCGACACCAACGGCGACGGCGAGTTCACTTCGGGCACCGACCGCTCATTGGGGCGCGGCCGCAACGTGGACGGTGTCTGGAGCCTGACGACCAGCGTCCGGAACGTGGGTACCGGTGTACGCTCGATCTTTGCCCGAGCGACCGATAACAGTGGCGGCTTCAGCAACGTCCGCGAGGCTGAAATCCTGATCGCGTAACACGTCCGACCGGTCCCTCCCACTGTCCTACCGACGAATGCACCGACTCTGCCGCTCTCACGGCAGAGTCGGTGCGCGTTTTGGCCATGCAGATGACGTCGCGGCCTTCTTCGTGCAGTGGGACGGCGGGTGCTGACAAGGCGGCGCCGAAGGTTAAACAGGTAACCCCCTGGCCTCCCGCAGCACCGCGCGGTCGAGCAAAAAGCGGGGGAGCCCATCGCCGGTCGTTTTTCGTATTTTCGTCCGCGAGTTGGCGGGTCCAACGCTCCGTTCTCGCGGTTCATGTCAGCGGCATCACCACGCATTTCCTTAGAGCGGTGATTGGACGTAGACACACACGCGGCGGACGCCGAACGCCCCGGGCTTTCAGGGGGTTTTTCACATGCTGACGATCATCCGCTCCGTGGCATCGCGCTTCACGACTCCTTGCGCGTTCTCCCTCACACGCCGGGCCGGCGCGTCCCCGCACTTGGAGGCGCTAGAAGACCGCCGCCTGCTGGCCGCGATCTCGTGGACCGGGGCGGTTTCCAACGATCGGGACGTGGGCGAGAACTGGTCCGGCGGCGTGGTGCCGATGGCGGCGGACGATGTGACGATCAACGTCGCCGCGACCCCGATCATCACGCTGGCGTCCGGGTCGAATCGGCCGATTCAGAGTCTGAACAGCGCCGAGACGCTCTTGTTGACCGGTGGAACGCTTGTCGTCAGTGGGACCACCTTGGTGTCGAACTTCACGCAGGGTGGAGCGACCGCAACGTTCAACGGCACTACATCGTTCACGAATGGCACCCTCGCGGGCGGCGAGTTGACCGGCAACGGCAATCTGGGCGTGGCGGGGGCCTTCACGTGGTCGGCGGGCGAGATGACGGGCACCGGGTCGACCGCCTTCGGCCCGGCCTCCGCCGTGACGCTCGCGAGCGTCAACATTAAGACCGTGGGCCGCGCGGTCGTGTTCAATGGGTCGGGGCGTCGGCCCAGACCATCGTTCACATCTAGGCGGCGAACGTCTTCACTACCATTAACGCGACGGGCGGCGGCGTGATCGCGGGCGGGTTCACGGCGATCTTCGACAACGGCTTTGACCCTTCGAGCCCGACGGTCTTTCTGTGGGACGCCTCGGTCATCAACGCCGGGGCGCTGACGGGCTCGTTCTCGTCGATCGGCGTGCCGACCACCGCCGCAGGAATCATCAAGACCGATCAGACGGCCACGTCGTTCATTGTCCTGCACGACATCTTCGACGTTGATAGCAACGAGTCGGTCGATTCCGACGACATCATCGCGTTCTTCACGCTGTGGGACATGGGCGACAATCTGGCGGACATCGACGGCGACGGCGCGGTGGACTCCAACGACATCATCCTGTTCTTCGCGGGCTGGGACGCGGGGGGCGGGTAGCGGGTTGCTTACCCGGGGAAGCGGTACGC
>CAZJXA010000172.1:0-7318 GCA_964549785.1 uncultured Phycisphaeraceae bacterium
GGGGATGTACGGGGCGGTGTGGGCGATGCGGGCGGTGGGGTGAACAGTGAAAACCGGGGATTGTGTTGTTAATCGCAGCCCACTGTCCAAAATCTGAAGCGAGGGCCAGAAACGCTGGCTAAGCCGGAGACGACCTGATCTCGTAAGGCGTTTATACGTTGATGTGGCAATGCTAGCACAAGGTCTTGTACTGCGATAGTTGTGGCTTATACCACGACCGTGATCACTAATCCCACGCCGACCCTGCTGACCCCGGAAGCGGCCGCCGCGCTGAGCATCAAGGTGGCTTCTGTGTTCACGCCCCGAGCTCCGGTGAGCACGCACGCGCTGTTTGCGGGTCGGTGGCCCGAAATCAACGCGCTGGTCGATGGGGTGGCACAGGTCGGGCTGCACATCGTTCTCTTTGGCGAGCGTGGCGTTGGGAAGACATCGCTCGCCAACGTCATCCCCGTGCTCTTGAAGTTCTTTGACGAGACGGCATCACCTTCGCCCGAACCGCGAATCGTCGCGCGGGTGAATGCGAACACGACCGACACATTTTCTTCGATCTGGAGCAAGGCGTTCAATCAAATCACCTGGAACGAAGACGCGCCCGCGCTCGGATTTCGCCCGCAGCCGGGTCAGCGGATAGTCTCGCTTGTGGAGGCCTACGGCCTCGGCGACGTGCTTTCAATCGAGGACGTGCGGCGAACCCTGAGCTACATGCCTGGCTGCGTATTTGTGGTGGACGAGTTTGATCGCCTCGCGCGCAAGCACGCGGCTGATTTTACGGACTTGATAAAGGCTCTTTCGGACGGTGGGACTCCCGCAACCGTCGTTCTGGTTGGCGTGGCCGCAACCGTGGATGGCTTGGTCAAGGACCACGCTTCAATCAAGCGAGCGCTCATTCAGATTCCGCTATCGAGGATGAAACTGGCGGACCTTCGAGAGATTATCGAGAAGGCCGAAAAGAGCCTGGGTGTTGTGTTCGATTCGGTGGCGGGGGAGCGGACCGCGATGATGTCCCAGGGGCTTCCTCACTACACCCACCACATTGCTTTGCTGGCGGTCAGGGAGGCCTGTAGACGATTCAGCGGCGTGATCGAGCCCAAGGACGTTTCGGTGGCGTTTGAACAGGCGGTCAAGCAAGCCGACCAGACGATTGCAAAGGGGTATACCGACGCGACACATAGCGCCCAGCCGGACGCGTTGTACACCCAAGTGCTGCTCGCGTGCGCGCTGACGGCCGCCAGGGATGCGGATTCGGGTGGCTACTTCCAGCCTGCCAGCGTCGTTGAACCAGTTACTCTCACGTTGAAACGAGCGCGCCCGGTCGAAATTTCGACTTTCAACAAGCACCTTTCTGATCTATGCGAGGAAAAACGTGGGAGCGTTCTTGAGCGAATAGGGCACGTCCGGTCCTTTCGATACCGATTCCGTGATCCCTCGATGGTCCCCTACGTGCTGATGCAAGGGGTAGCCGCCAGAACGGTGACGGCAGACGAGTTGGAAACCTTTATGAACAGCGGTCTCGCTTGATTATGGCTTCCAACGTGACTTCGCCGCCTTGCGTGCAATGTCGGTTCGCGCTGACGGGGTGAGCGCCGTAGACGGAAGGTAACGCCGGATCGGATTCAGACTGAGACGCTACCGAAAATCCTGAACCGCGGCTTCGTGGGTGCCGTTGAGGAGCGGGTACGACAGAAGTTCCAGTTCGGTGATGACAGAAACGCCGTCGTCACCGGGCGGCAGCGGCTCCGCCAGTTGACCGGCAAGCAGTCAAAGAATGACATTCGTGTCCAAAAGTGCGGTCACAGCCATTCATCCCGAAGGCGTTCCTGGAGCCGCAGCGGATCTTCATCCAGCTTCATCGTCCCGGAGAATCGATTGAGGTCCTGCGCGGGCCTTGGAACCGGGCTCACGTCGGTGCCTGGTTCAGGTGGAGCGTCGAGCAACTTTTCCAGTTCGAGCCAGTCGGCGTAGTCGATCTGGACCGCGATGGGCCGGTGCGCTTCGTCCATCAAGATCTTCTTGCGGATGGGATGTGTCACACAGAAGAGCGTATCCGCTCGGCGGAATGCGGCCGGTGGGTAATCCGAAATGCGGGCGACAGGGGTCGAACCTGCACGGCTTATGAGGCCACGGGATCCTAAGTCCCGCGCGTCTGCCAATTCCGCCACGCCCGCGGCGATAGAGAGAGATTCATGGTAGAGGGAGGCCGATCAAGAGAGCGGGCGTCGTGAATCGAGTAACCGCCTGAACGCCGCCGTCGCGAACTCCCAATAATGTAGCCAAGGGTCCGTACCAGGCCGAAGGAAACACCATGGCGATCACGTCCACCATTCCGTATCCGACCGCAGGTTCTTTGATTGCGCCGCTCTTCTTGCGGGTCGTGATCGGGCTCACCTTTCTGTGGGCCGGGTTAGGAAAGTTGACGACCGAGTTCGAAGTTTCCGGCGCCCCCGCCGCGACGCTGGCGAGCATGGGCGTGCGCGGGCGGGCGGTGATAGCGGTGCCGGGTGAAGGGGTCATCGAGATTCCGGCGATTGAGACGGTGCGGCCCGGTGCGATTCCGGATCGGCGCCCCCTGCCGACGGAGCCGTTGATGGAGCCCGAGCCCGTGCGCGAACCCGTGCGCGAACCCGACGCGGAGCCGGCGATCACTCCTGGCACGCCGGTGAAGCGAACGGCGCCCCAGCCTGCGGCCGAGCCCGCGCGCCGGCCCGCGCCGCTGATGAGGGTGCAGGCGTCGGGGCCTGTGGTCGTGGTTTCCTCTGAGCGGATGGTCGTGTCCGGCGTGTACGGCATCGCGTTACTCGTGAAGGCCAAAGCGGACCCAGTGCCCGATGCGGCGGGGATCACGGGCAAGGCGATCTTGCCGCGAACATTCGGAGAGGGCCGGTGGCCGGTCTATCTCGCGTGGACGGCGGCTATCACGGAGCTGGTCGGCGGGGTAATGCTGCTGGTGGGGTTGTTCACCCGCCTGGGGGCGTTTGCGCTCACGGGCACCATGCTGATGGCGGTGTGGTTGACCGAAGTCGGGCCCGCGATGGCCGCGGGCACCGCGAAGTGGGGATTCTTGCCGGCCCACGGATGGTTCGAGATGGACGCCGCGGGAAACTATGCGTTCGCGAAGTTCGGATGGCAGATGGCGCTCCTCGCGGGCAGCGCGGCCCTGATGTTCCTGGGGGGCGGGTTCCTGTCGCTCGACCGGTTGCTGTTTCCGCGGAAGGGGTATGTGGTGGAGAGCAGGGAGACGGCCATCGGCCCGAAGTCGTGACCGCGTCCGGATGTGGCATCCGCAGCGGGCACGGTCCACAGGGTTCCATGCCGTTCTGCGCGGTTCTCTGACTCCCGATCACGGTGAGAGAGTTACGACGGCAGTGTTCGTTGCGCAAGGCCCAGAACGGCCTCAACGAGCAAACGGGGGTCGAGCGGCTTTGCGAGGTGCAGTTGGAAGCCGGCGTCGCGTGCGGCTTGGGCGTCTTTGGGGGACACGAACGCGGTCAGGGCGAGCGCGGGGAGCGATTCGGCGTGGTAGCCCGCGCCCTGCAGGCGACGGCGCAATGAGTACCCGTCTTCCAGCGGCATGCCGATATCGCACACCAGCACATGGAAGGGAACCGGCGACTCGGTCGCCGTTCGGAATCCGTCCGCGGCGGAGGCGGCCGAAGTGACGGCGGCACCGAATGACTCCAAGGCATGGACGATCAAGGCGCGGGCGTCGAGTTCGTCTTCAACGACCAACACTCGCGTTCCTTGGAGCACGGGTTTGACGGGGAAAGCGGGGGTGCGCTCACGGGTATTGGAGGGCGGAGGAACCGGTGGGTGTATGGATGCCGGTCGATCGTGCAACGGAAGGTCAAGCGTGAAGGTTGATCCCAGCCCGTCGCCCGGGCTCTCTGCCCGCACGGTGCCGCCATGAAGTTCCGCGATCTGGCGGACGATCGAAAGACCGAGGCCCAGGCCCCCGTGGCTCCGGGTGGTGCCCTCGTCGGCCTGCTTGAAGCGGTCGAAGACAAATGGCAGGAACGCGGCGGAGATTCCTTTACCGGTGTCGGCGATCGTGATGCGCGCGTGGGCGTCGTGCGCGGCGATCCGCAGGACGATGGTCCCGCCGGCGGGGGTGAACTTGATGGAGTTGGTGAGCAGGTTCCACAGCAGCTGCTGCAGGCGGGCGGGGTCGCCGAAAACCCAAAGGTGAGCGGCTTCGGAAAGGGTGTCGACCTCAACATTGATCGCGACCCCCTTGGAAACAGCGGAAGGTCGGACGGTGTCGACGCACGTGAGAGCCAGCGCGGTGAAATCGCAGGGCCGTGGGTCGATCGTGAACTTGCCCGAGACAATGCGCGCGATGTCCAGAACGTCCGCGATCAGGCGGATCTGAATGCGCGCGTTCCGCTCGATGACGGCCAGGCCTTCCGCCGCCTCGGGCCCGCTGCAGGTGCCGCCCTCCCGCAGCATGACGGTCCAGCCGAGCACCGCGTTGAGGGGCGTCCGCAGTTCGTGCGACAGGGTGGCGAGGAAGACGTCCTTGGCCTGATTGGCGGCTTCCGAGGCGCGGTGGGCCTCCTGTTCGCTCCTCAGCAGGCGCTCGCGGTCATCTTCCAACTGTTTGCGCTCGGTGATGTCCTCCATCGAGGTGACGGACCCGGTGATCTCGCCCCGGTCGTCGCGTAGCGCGGAGATGTTCACCATCACGGGGATACGGGAGCCGTCGGCCTTCTCGAGCACAACCTCGAAATTGTGAACGGGCTCCCCGGTCCGGAGCACATCGACCATCGGGCTAAAAGAGCACGGAAGGGGAGTTCCGTCCGCCAGATAGACCCCGTGCGAGCCGAAGCATTGTTCGGGGCCGCACTCGGGTTCGCACCCCCACAACTCGGCGGCCCGGCGGTTGTACTGCTGGATCACGGCCTCGGTGTTGCACACAAAGACGGCCATGGGAGACGACTCAAAGAGCACCCGGAACCGTTCTTCGCTGTTCGCGAGCGCAGTTTGGGAAACCGCGGCGAGTTCGGCCAATTCGTGCTGCCGCACCGATGAAACGATGAGCGCCTGGTTCACGGAGCGGAGTTGCCGGACAAGGTCGGCGTCGTCGTCGTCGTCGAGGTCTGCGGGCCCCGTGCCGAGGGTGCTATTCATCGCTCGCCGTTCTCGTCCGCTTCGGTGCGGAGACCCGGTATTTGCGCGGTCTTCTCGGACCACGGGCCGGGGATGCCGGTCGTGAGGCCGCGATAGCCCCGCAGCGGCTCACCGATCACCATGCCTTTGGCGGTGATCTGGTATTCGTGCAGGTCGATGCTGTGCGTGCTGCGGCGCATCTTGACGACCATCAGCATCTTGCGGAATTGACCGTTGATGGAGACGTAGCGGAGGCGGATGAGATCGTCGGCGAGGAACGAGACCGCGAAGTTGCTCAGGCCCAGCGAGGTAAAGTCTTCCTCGACCTCGACGGTGCTGACGATGGTGACGCCCAGACGGGTGAGGGCCATGATCATGCGGTAGAGCGATTCGCGGAAGTCGGCGCGGAAACCCGGGGCGAGCGCGAGTTCGAAGCCCACGAGGGAATCGATCACGAGTCGCTTGCAGCCGATGGCCTTGACGGCGGTGACGACCTCGTGCACGGTTTCATCGACCGAGAGATCGAGGGGGCGGAGATAGATGACTTTCATCAGCCCGCTCTCCTGTGGGCTTTTAAAGTCGATACCGAACGACGCCGCGCGTTCTACATACTCGGATGGGACTTCCTCGAACATCGCCACGATGCCCGGCTCACCAAGCCGCAGGCCTTCGGCGATGAACCGCGAGCCGAGAACGGACTTGCCAGAACCGGACGGACCGGCCACGAGCAGACTGTCGCCCTCCGGGATTCCGCCGCCCATCATGGCGTCGAGTTCGCGGACGCCGGTCGAGAGCCGCCGTTTGCCCTTGGTGGGGGCGGTTCCGAGGCCCAAGCCAAAGGTGCGGGGGAAGCACTGCAGACCGGTCTCGGTGATGCGAAAGGTGTGCAAGCCCGGAACGCTCGCCTGGCCCCGGAGTTTCACGACCTGGAGTTTCCGCACGATCGAGTTGCGTTCGATGGTCTGGCGGAGCCAGAAGACACCATCGGCGATCGTGAAGACGGGGTTGTCGCCGAGGTCGCCCTCGACGTATTCGCCGATGAGGAACGTGGTGGCCTGCCAACTGGTGAGGTGAAGAGCCAGGCGTTGGACGAAGCTCTGCAGATCGGCCTCTGAGGCGCTGCCCTGGGCCTCGCGGACCATGGTGCGGAATGAATCGACGATGACGATGCTCGGGCTGGAGGCCTCGACCTCCTTGATGATCGCATCAAGAACCGCGCCGAGGTCATTACCGACGACGACCTGGCTGAGGTTGACGAACCGGATCGCCGCCCCATTCGGCCCCCCTTTTGGTGCACCGTTTGGTGCGCCGTTCGGCCTCCCGGTCTCCCCCGTGGGGTGGCCGTCGGGCCGGAGCTTGGCGTGGTCGAAGAACGAGAACTGCTGCTGATACCGCAGCATCTTGATCGCGGGCTCTCCCAGGACAGTAAACTAGAGCGCGGGCGCTTCGGGCGTCGCGTTGGCGAAGGCAAACTGATGGGCGAGTGTGGTCTTGCCGCCGCCGGGAGCGCCCGCGATGAGGTTGAAGGAATACTCGGGGATGCCCCCGAGCAGAATCTCGTCCAAGCCCTCGACCCCGGTCGGGATGAGGCGAATCTTCACCCGGGGGTCGGCCCCCCGCGCGGTGTTTGCGTTGCGGTTGCCAGTCATTGGTTGTCCTCGTTCCCCAAAAAATCGGGGTCCGCCGCGAGTTCGGGCCAAGCCTCAAGAATCATTCCGAGTGTGAGCGGCTCTCCGATGAAGGCGACCAGCAAGCCGAGGAAGTGCGCGAGAATAGCGGCCGCTGCTTGGGCGCGAATGCCGGGGTCATCAGGGGCGGCATCGGTGAGTTCCACCGCCCCCCTGGTGGCGATCCGGACGTTCTGCAAAGCGGCGGCTTCTCGGGCGGCGAGCGCGTTGGCCCGGCGCAGGAGCGACTCGAAGCCCTCAGGGCCGGAAATGCGCGCCAGCGGTCGGCGCAGCCGCTCGGTCACAAGAACGACAGGGTGTGCCCCGGCCGAAGACGATGGTGCGCTCGCGGCCACAAGACGCGGAGTGAGGTGCCGGATAAAGGGTGGCGGGGCGTGCATAAGCCATCAGACGCGGAAAAAACGACGGGACGCCGGACGCCGTGCAATGTTAGAAGGCATCGCCCGCCTGTGTTCGAGGCACCTTTGTCAGAAACCTTCTCGTGAGTGGGGCGGCAAAACCGTGAAACGCGAGGAGTCAGTGAGTTA
>CAZJXA010000173.1:0-7309 GCA_964549785.1 uncultured Phycisphaeraceae bacterium
TCGGATCAACCTCCAAACGAAGTACGATAAGGACACCAAGCGGGCCGGCCCGCTTTTGGGCGATTCGACGGCTTTGGAACTCAAGGCCGCCCTCTTCCGGACGATCCAGGGCGCCGGCATCGCGACCGGCAGTCGCTACAGCCGGCTGACGGACGTCGGCGTTGGCGTCGGCGAGGGCGGCAAATTGGAACTTGACGAAGAACGCTTCCGGGAGGCGATGGCGACCGACCCGGCCGGGGTCGAGGCCCTCTTTGTCGCTCGCACCGCGGTCGATAACACCCAGCGCGAGATCGCGCCCGGCGTTTTTGTTCGCGACGGGCAGGCGGCGCAAACGTTCACGACGCTCGGCGTGGTCGGTCAGATCGAGGAACTTGCCAACCGCTATATCGATTCGGTCAGCGGTGTCCTGACCGGGCGGGGAAAATCGCTCACGGACCTGGTGACGCAGCAGAACTCGCGTATCGATTCGATGACCGAGCGCCTGGCGCGGCGGCGGGCGACACTGGAAAAACAGTTCGTCACGATGGAGCAGACGATCGCGAAACTTCAGGGTCAGCAGTCGGCGCTGGGATCTATCCAGCGGAGCGGCTGAACCATCTTCTCGCCCCGGGTCTGACAAATCGCTCAACCCCCGATAATTCATCGCCGATAGACCTTCCCGCATGACCACGCACGCCGCTCCCATCAACGCCTATCTCAAGAACCGCGTCATGAGCGCTTCGCCCGAGGAACTCCGGCTGATGCTGCTGGACGGGGCTCTCCGGTTCGCACGCCAGGGGCTGGAAGGGCTCAACGCCAAAGATTTCGGCGCCATGTTCACCGGCATCTCGCAGTGCCGCAACATCATCTTTGAATTGATGACGACCATCAAGGACGAGCACAACCCCGAACTCGCCGGCCAGGTGCGTGCGCTCTACACCTTCATGTACACCCAGACCATCGACGCCAGTTTCGAGAAAGACCCGGTCAAATTGAGCAAGGTGATCGAACTGCTTGAGTTCGAGCGGGAGACCTGGGTCATGCTCATGCAGCGTCTCGCGGCGGATCGGGGCACGTCGCCCGCGGACAGCATCACCGCGGGCGGGTTTGTCGCGGTCACCGGGTGATCATCGCGCCGTCGCGGGCGACCCGGCCGGATTCCGCTAAAGCGTCGCCATGCCCGCCGCCGAGAGCCGGCCGGCCAGTTCCTCCATCACGAACAATCCATTCACGTTCGCATCCAGACGCCGTTCGGCTTCGCGGATGGCATCGATCCGTGCCACCGCCTGCAGCGGCGACGCCGCGATGCCGCCCACCGCCCACCACGCGAGCAACCGCATCATCCAATCGGCGGCGGTGCGGTTGGCCGACTCCTTGGAAGCCTGCGGGTGCGCTTCGACCCAGCCGGCCGCCCAGCCATCGACGAGCGCCCACATGGCCGGCGCGAGCTCGACCCGGTGTTCACCTTTCTCGGCGGCCCGCAGGAGCGACGCGAGTTGCTCCCACCAGGCGTATATCCCGACTTCACCCGCCGCCGCGAATGCCCCCGGAGCACCCCCGCTGAACGCCCCGAGCCATTCTTCCGCGGGGCCGACCGAACGCCCCGAGGAATGTCGCCACTGCCGCATCTCCGTCGTCGAAAGCGGGGCAAACCCGAGGCGCTGGCTGCGGCTGCGGATGGTCGGAAGGAGCAATTCGTCGCTGGTGGTGATCAGGATCAGGACGGTTCGGGCGGGCGGTTCTTCCAGGGTTTTGAGGAGCGCGTTCTGACCGGCCGGGGCGAGCATGTCGGCTTCATCGATAATGAACACCTTTGAGGCAAGCCCGCCGGGACTGACGTTGCCCGCCTTGGCGGCGGGCGCGATCACAAACTCCCGGATCACGTCGATGGGGATCGTTTTTTGCTTGAGTTTGCGGACGTCGGGGTCGGGATGAAAGGCCGAGAGTTCCTTGACGATCATGTGTACGTCCGGGTGTGACCCGGCCCGCATCATGCGCTGCACCGGCGAATCCGGATCGGCCAGGAAGCCGCCCGAAAGGTCCGGGGCCGTGGTCGGATCGAGCAAAAGCGCTGCGAACGCCAAGGCCGTCGTACATTTGCCGACGCCCTGCGGGCCCTGAAAAATCCAGCAGTGATGGACGCGCCCGCTCGCTATTGCATCGGTGAGCACCCGCTTGGGCCCGGCGTGGCCGAGCACATCCCTCAGCGGAACGGAGGCCGGGACGTCGAGGCGCTCGGCCTTGGCGTTTAACTTGATCTCGATCGGACCACGCGGTTTCTTGGCCACGGGCAAGTGTAGATTTGGGCCGGCACAAAAACTCACGAAGCAGGCAGAGAGGTGCTGGGTGACCTCCGCATCCAAAAAAACGCCCGCCCGTTGCGGGTCAAGGCAACGGGCGGGCGGTGAGGAGAGAGCAAGGTGGTGGTTCGGCACTCGTTCAGCGACGTTCGATCTGTCCGCTCACGCCCTCGACGAAACATTTGGGGAGAATCTCGACTCGGCCGGAGCGTCTCCCGGTAAAAAAAACCCGCGGCCGGTACCGGCCGCGGGTTCATGAGATGTTCAGAGGTGGTCAACCTGCGAGCAGTATACCGTCAGTTTTCAGTTCTGCTTGCTGCCCGAGCAGCCGCTCTTCTCGCTGACCGCGCCCATCGAGCCATCGGCGGCCTTGCTCTTGCAGCAGCCGTCCTTCTTCTCGCCGACAGCACCCATCGAGCCAGCCGCAGCTTTGTCCGTGCAAGAGCCGGCCGCGGCTTTGTCCGTGCAAGAGCCGGCCTTCTTCTCGCCGACAGCGCCCATTGAGCCCGCCGCCTTCTCGGAGCAGCAGCCGTCCTTCTTCGCGCCGACGGCGCCCATCGAGCCCGCCGCCTTCTCGGAGCAGCACCCTTCCTTCTTCTCGCCGACGGCGCCCATCGACCCGTCGGCCTTCTTGGCCTTGCAGGCGTCGCACATCTTGCCGTCTTTGCAGCAGGACTTCATGCTGGTGGAGCCCATGCTGCCGTCGTTACGCGTGTTGTCTTTATTACAGCCGACGGCCACCATCGCAACAGCCATCAAACCGAACATACCGATCTTGCTCGCCATCTTCATGGATACATCCTCTCAAAGAGAAAACTGAGAAACGGACCACGGTCGGGCGAACAAGCCCGGACCCTGCCCTCTGGCTACGCCCGGGCACACGCCAAGGTTCGAGGCCATTCGCGGAAAATAATATCCCCCGAAGGTCGTTCCGGCGCGCCATTAAAGTCTTCTCAAAGCGGACGTGCTGCCCTAGCCTCCATCGCGCCCGTCGCCAGCGAAACGGCCCCGAAAACCGCCAAAAGCCCGGCGATGAGCGGGCTTCCATAGTAGAAAAACGCCAGAGCCGCCAAACCCAGCATCCCGACTCCGCCCACCCACCGCCCAACCCGGGGCGGTACCACCGCTCCCGCAATGATCACCAGCGCGATCGCTCCCACCAGGACTTCGTCCAAGCCGAGAAAGTGCCAGCAGACCGCGAGCAGGCCGAGTTCGAGCACCGCCGTCGTGACTCTGGTACGGATTTCAGGACTCATAACCACTCTCCAAGGTCTCGACGCCCTTTATCGGCTTCGCGGCGGAAGTTCCGGCAGGGGGCGGACGAGGCAACATTCAACAAAGCCGGGTAAGGGTTTCCGCGACCACGCGACCCGCCTAAGTCCCCTCGTTCGGAGCCGCGTTCACGCAGATCGTTCGAGAATGCGCCGGCCATGCGAGGTCCTTTCCCGGGCGGTTCCATCAGCCCCGCGAGGACTTCAACCGCGGCGTTCCGAAAGGGCCAAATCTTACAAGCACCGAACATCGCTAGAAATCAATCGAAGCCGCCCTAGCAACCGACTTCCCAGCTTGCAAAGAAGGCAACAACGTCTGCGGCATTGATGTCGCCGTCGGCGTCGCTGTCGGCGATGGACGACCTGATTTCCCAAGCCGTGAAGTACGCGGCGATGTCGTCTGAATCGGCGTCACCGTCGCAATCGGCATCGCCGGCGCAGACCTCAAGAGTCGCGACCGGACTGGTCGCGTTTCCACAGGAGTTCGATGCTCGAGCACGAAAACGAGTGCCGGAGGCGATTGCGAAACCGGCGTTGACGGCGACGGTGAGGCTGAATGTGGTCGCGCCAGCGACGGCGAAGGCGGGACCGCCCGGCGGTTGAAAGATGCCGTCCGTCAAAGCCCGCCAGTTTTCGTCGTCGGAACGCACGTTTGCCTCCCAGCGGACGCTGAGCGGTGCAGTGCCCACGATATCGGCGTCGAAAGTCGCTTCTCCAGCGAGGCACACCTGTGAATCGTCGGGCTGTGATTGAATCGTCGGCGGTAACGCGGGCGGCTCCCACTGCGCGAAGAAAGCCGAAACGTTACTGCCCTGCGTTCGAAAGTCACCGCCGACGTATATCTGCCCGCCCGGGCCGGGCAGCACGGCGCGGACAAAATTATCAAATAATTCGGCAACCGGTGACCATGTTGCGCCGTTCCAGCGGACGATCTGCTTGATCGGAGGGGCTGACGCGGAGGGCAAAGTGATCTCCGCCGCGATCATGCCGCCATCTGGGGTGACGGCGAGAGACTGCACCCGGGAAAGTGGAGCGCCGGTGGACAGCGAGGTCCATGAGACTCCGTCCCAACGGGCCAGACCTTGCGCGGGCCGGCCGCCGGTGTTGGAAAACTCACCGCCCGCGACAATATCCCCCCCGGGCAGGACGGCGAGGCCGTTCACACGGTTATTGAAGCCCGACCCGAGGGCGTGCCAACGGGAACCGTCCCAACGGGCGATTTGAGAAGCGGGCGTGCCATCTCCGGTGGCCGTAAAGTTGCCACCGGCCACGACACTCCCATCGGGAAGGACAGCGAGCGCGTACACCGCGCCGCCCAGACCGTTGCCCAACGCGGACCATTGGGCACCGTTCCAAACCGCGACGCGGCTGGCCAACGTCGTTCCGGCGACGGTGAACTCACCACCCACGACCGCTCCGCCGCCGGGAAGTTCGGCGATGGCGTGGACGCTCGCGTTCAGCCCGTTGCCAAGGCGGGACCACCCCGCGCCGTCCCACCCGGCGATGTAGTTGGTACTGACGGAGCCGGAGCCTGTGAAAACTCCGCCGGCAAGGAGGGTGCCGTCCGAAAGCTCCGCCATGGCGTTGACGCGGCCGTTGAGACCGCTGCCCAATGACGTCCACTCGCCCCCGCGCCAACGCGCGATGTGAAGGGCGGCCGACGAGCCCGCGGCCGTAAACAGCCCGCCCGCGAGCACACTGCCGTCCAGCGCTTGCAAGAGGCAATAGATGCCCGCATCGAAGCCGTCATAGAGGCGAGACCATGACACCCCATCCCAGCGGGCTAGGTTCAGGGCGGGCAAGCCGCCCGCGGCGGTGAAGGCACCCCCCGCGAGAAGCGATCCGTCGTCCAGAGCGATCAGAGCGCCGCAGTAGCCGTTCAAGCCAAATCCCAACGGCAACCATGTTTCGCCATCCCACCGGGCGATATTGCGTGCAGTGATTCCGCCGGCCTGTTGAAAGTTTCCGGAAGCGACAAGGCCGCCGTCGGGCAACGCCGCAAGTCCGCCGACGTTCCACAGGCCGATGCCCCCGCCGTACCCGGACCAAGCTTCGCCGTTCCAACGAGCGACCCGGGCGATCGGGGACCCGCCCGCAAACTCGAAGAAGCCGCCTACGACGACGTCACCGTCAGGAAGGAGCAGAATCCGACGCACCGTGCTGTCCGGCCCGCTGGTTCCCCCCAACGGGCCCCAAGCACTGCCGTCCCAGATGGCCAGCCCGCTGGACCCCGGCTGACCGGGCGTTGCGAACGCGCCCCCGGCAAGGAGTTGTCCCGTCGGCATTACCGCGAGGTTCGTGACTTGGTTACCAAAGATGCCGCCCGCTCCGCCCAGTCCTCCGCCCAGAGGCGACCATACCGAGCCATTCCAGCGCGCCACACGGTTGGCCGCCACGCCGCCGATTGTGGCAAAGTCGCCGCCGGCCGCGATGTCTCCGTTGGGCATGCGGGCCAGCGAGAACACGGCGCTGCTGACGCCCCCGGCGAAGGGCGACCAGGCAACGCCGTTCCAGCGCGCGAGACGAGAAGCGGGCAAACCTCCGGCCGAAACGAATTCGCCGCACACGAGCAGGTCACCGTTTGGCAGCTCGATCACGTCGATGACCGAAGCGCTTGATTCCAAATGTTGACCCTGAACGCCCGATCCGAGCGGGGACCATGCGGTTCCATTCCACAGGGCGATTCCGTTTGCGAGCCGATCGCCCCAGATTTTAAACGAACCGATGGCGACGATGTTTCCATTCGAGAGACGACTGAACTTTCCCACTCCGCGGTCGGCACCCGGGACGCCGGTGCCCGGCTGCCATCCGCCGGGTGTGCACTGGCCGGAGGCAGCGCTGGTGCCGAGGGCGAGCGAGATGAGCCAGACCGAGATCGACCTGACTTTCATGCGTGGTGGGGTTCCCACCAGCGATGGCGAGCTGCGACTGGGTTTCATGGATAGTCCTGGGCGGAACGCCGCCTTTGAAGCGCGACACCACCGTCGGCAGTTTACTTGAAATGGCCGGGAAGTCAAGGGTTGATTCGGGTGCGGCGGCGCCACGAGCTTTGGCAAAGGGCCCGTCTTAACCGTGCCGGTTACTTTGAACCGTCCCGCGAAGCGGCGTCTGCGAGTTGCTCCAGCCCGGGCACACTCAAAAGGGGTGGGGTCGCCGCGGCGGCGCGGTCGCCCGGACGGCGGTGCGGACGTCGGCCAGCAGGACGCGGAAGGAGACGTCCGAGGGCGCGCGGCGACCGGCTTGGATGAGCGCGTCGGCGGCCCGGCGGAGGGGTTCGGTTTTGCCGAAGCGTTTAGCGTGGGAGCGATTGATCATTGCGGCCCAGGCGAACGTTCCCACCGCGGGATGAAGGGCTGCGAAGTCTTCCGCCGCGCGAACCGCCGAATGCTGACCAACCTCAACCTCACCGACATCGAGTGTTGCCTCAAGGCCTTCCGCCGCGAAGTGCTCGAAGCGCTCACCATCGAGGAAGACCGCTTCTCAGTCGAGCCCGAACTCATCGCCAAACTCGCGGCCCTCAAACTGAGAGCCCCCGCCAACCCCAACGGCCCGGCAACCACCGCGTCGGCTCCCACAGCCCCAGTGCCGGCCCGAATCTACGAAGTCCCGGTCAGTTACGCCGGCCGCACCTACGCTGACGGCAAGAAAATCACTTGGCCCGATGGCCTGCGGGCCGTGGCAACGATCACCAAGTACAACCTTTTCCGCTGATGACGCAACAGGCCAACCCGCGCAACCCGCCGATCCGCGCGCAAAGGG
>CAZJXA010000174.1:0-7208 GCA_964549785.1 uncultured Phycisphaeraceae bacterium
GGTGGGGTTGATCGGGCTGGCTCTCGGTACTCTCGCCACGGGCGTTGCGGCCTGGCTCATGTCGGGGCTTGCGGTGGCCCACCTTCGCGAATTGCCGGCGCTGGCCGGATCGCTCGCCCCGGATCGACTCTCCAACGGCCCGGAACAACCTCCCGCGAGCCGCGAACTCTCGGAGTTTCAGGCGGCGCTTGCCCAAACGCGCGATCGGCTCAAGGCGGCGCTTTCGGCCCAGGAGCGGTTCATCTCGAACGCCTCGCACGAACTCAAGACTCCGATCGCCGTCCTACTCACCGAGGCCCAGACGATCGACAGAGCGAGTCTGAACCCGGAGGGCCGTGCGTTCGTGCAGAGCGTCGTTGACGAGATGCGTCGCTTGGGGCAGATGGTCGAGGGATTCCTCACGCTGACGAAGATCCGGGGAGGCAAGAGCGCGGGGCGACAATCGCGGGTTTCGCTCAAGGAGATACTTCTGGAAGCGCTATCAACCTCAAAGTCGGCACTGGCCCGGAGCGGGGTCACGGTCGAGCCGTCGCTTTTGGAGGAGGCGGGCACCGACACCGAACCGCTTGTGCTGGGTAACCCGGAACTCCTTCGGGCCATGTTCGAGAATTTGATTCGGAACGCGGTTCGCTACAGTCCTCGTGCCTCCCGCGTCGCCATCGGCATCACCCGCAGCGGGTCATTGCTCGAAGTCTCGTTTCACGACCGCGGCGCGGACGTCCCGACCGAACTGCACGGCCGCCTCTTCGACCGCTTCGAGGAGCATGCGGATAGCCGTGTCAAAGGTCGTCACAACTCCGTTGCGCTCTCGATTGCACTCGGCATCGCCGAACTCCACGGCGGCTCGATCTCGGTGAACTCTCCGGCTGAGGGCGGATGCCGTTTTACGGTCGGCTTGCCCATCGCCTCGGAGGCCGATCCCGAACACCTCCCGCAATCGGCGTCTTGGAGTTCGGCCTGAAGTGAACGCTCCTGGTCGTTGCGTCAGCGATCGGGCATCGTTTTAGGTCCTCCGGAGAAAGTTCGTAGGCCTGAACGTCCCATCTAGGATCGGCTTGCTTTCCGCTTTCATCCAGTATTCCAGCACGCCCGCGTAGACGTTGCGGAAGTCGATCTTGTATTTTAAGTCGCCGTCGTCGAGGTCGGTCAGGGAGGGGTGATCGCCGGTGACGCCGGGCTTGACCATGGGCCCGAGCAGGAACATCGGCGCGGCGGTGCCGTGGTCGGTGCCCTGGCTGGCGTTCTGGGCGACACGTCGGCCGAATTCGCTGAAGCACATGGTGAGTACGCGCCCGTCGTTGCCTTGGGCCTTGAGGTCCTGATAGAAGGCCTTGAGCCCCGCCGCGAACTGGTTGAGAAGGCGGCCGTGGTTGCCCTGAGAGCCGCCCTGACCAGCGTGCGTATCGAAGCCGCCGTGGTTGACGTAGTACACGCGGGTCTTGAGGCCGGCACGGATCATCTGCGCCACCATCGAGAGTTGGCGGGCGACGTCGGACTGGGGGTAGGCGACGCCCGGGCGTTGCTCGACAGCCTTTCGGATGAGGTCGGAGGAGACCTGGGCGTCGAGGGCAGTCCGTAGCAGGAACGAGGCGTTGGAGCCGGCGGTGACTTCGGGGGTTTCGCCCCGGCGGTTGATGGCGTCATAGGGGTTCCGCAGGCTCTCGTGCATGTCATTCGCGGACCATCTGAAGAGGTCGGGCGACTCGAACGCCACCGGCTTGATAAGCCGGCCCTGCATGGCGAGGGGAGCGGTGCGTCCGATGGCGATTCCGGGCGGGCCGAGGGCCGCGGAAGCCTCGGGTGCGACGAGATCCGTGGCGTCGGGGGTCCCGCTTTCGCCCTTGCCAAAACCGCAGCATTGCGAGTCGAAGTAACGACCGAGCCAGCCGTCGCCGGTGGCCGTGGGGTCCGCGGTGTGCCAGATATCCATGCTCTTAAAGTGCGACCGGTTGGGGTTGGGGTAGCCAACGCCCTGAACGATATTGAGAAGGCCGTCGTCGTAGAGTTCGTTGAGCGGGGCCAGTTGCGGGTGCAGCCCCAGGCCGTCGGCCTTCGAGAGCTTCAGAGCCTCTTTTTCGGGGATGCCGATCCCCGGACGGCGTTTGTAGTACTCCCGCATGCCGAAGGGCACGACCGTGTTCAACCCGTCGTTGCCGCCCGATAGTTGGAGCACCACAAGGACATGCCCCTCGGGGACGCCCGGCAACGCCGAAAGCCCGCCCAGTGATTCGGCCATCGCGAGCGCGGTCGAATTGAGGAACGATGGGAGGGTCGCCGCGGCGGATGCCATGAGGAGCGTCGAGTTGAGGAACGAGCGGCGGGTGTAGGGAGCTTGGAATGACATGGTGAGTCCTGGAGAAATGCGGATGGCGACGAGGAGGGCGGCGGGGTCAAATCAGCAGAGTTGGTATTCGGGCATGGCGGTGATGAGGAGGAGAGTCCCCACGAGGCGGTCATCGGATACTGACGTGCCGCCGGCATTCAGGAAAGCGACCAGTTGGGCTTTCGCCGATTCTGGGGCGTGTCCCAGAGTGAGTCGGAGGAGATAGTCGGCGACGTCTGCCGGGTGCTGCACGACGCCGCTCTGCGAGCCAAGATCGGTGAGGAGCTTCTTGGGATCATACTTTTGCGTGTCGGCGGTTGCGTCGTAGCCTTGGGGCTTCTTGCCGGCAATGAGGAAGGCCAGAATATTCTGGCGGACGAAGAGCGTCGACGTGTTGATCCATGAGCGGCCGCCTTCCCAGCCCTTGACGCTGGGCGGCAGGAAAATGTTCTGGCCCATGAGGTCGAGCGCATCGTTGAGTATGGCGAGGTCTCGCACCGGGACATTCAGCGACCGCACGGCGCCCACAACCAATTGGACGGGGCTCTTGATCTGATCCGCCGTGAATCGGGGAGAATAAAAGTGGTCGCTCAGGAAAAGCTTTCGCAGCACGGGCTTGAGGCCGTACTTTGACGCGAGGAATTCGGAAGCAAGTTCTTTCAGGACCGCGCGCTGCTCCGGGGCGATGTCGTCTCCGGCGACGCGCTCACCAGACGGGACGTCCGACACAAAGAACGAGTACAGCTTGCGGGTGATGAACGCAGCGCAGGCCCGCTGCTCGAGGATGATGCGGACGAAATCGTCGCCGTCGAAGTTGCCGCGGCGGTTGAGAATTTCCTTCGCGCCGCCGTCATGGTTGCCCTGCACAAACTGGAAGGCGTCATCCTTGAAGGTGTACCCGGTGAGGGCACGAGCGCCCTCCTTGATATCCGCCTCGGTATAGTGGCCGACCCCCAACGCGAAGAGCTCCATGATCTCGCGGGCGAGGTTCTCGTTCGCCTTGCCCTTGCGGCTGTCGTTGTTGTCAAGATACGCGAGCATCGCGGGGTCGCGGATCAACGCGAACAGCATCTCGCCGAAGTTGCCGAGCGCGTGCCTGCGGAACATCGCGTTCTGCGCGAACATGTGGTAACTGTTCTCGATGGTGCGGTAGTTGGTGGCGAAGTGCCCGTGCCAGAAGAGCGTCATCTTCTCTTCCAGCGGCCGCGGCGTCTCGATCATCCGCTTCAACCACCACTTCTGCATCTCGGCGATCTGAACCCGATCGTCGCGCTCCCGCCGCTGGCGTTCCAGACGGAATTTCGCGACCTCGTCTTCATCCTGGCTCTTGCGAGCCCTCTGGTAGGCGAGGCGTTCCTCCTCGGAGGGCGGTCGCATGATGTCTCTGTCAAACTTGGTGGCGGAGTCGTCGGAGTAGGAAACCCTGTCGGGCTCCAGGAGATAGTCGACCGACTTTTCCGGGCCCCAGTCCACCAGTTTCTGGATCTGGGCGGGCGTCCCCCCAAAGCCAGCCCGCCAGAGCAGGTGGCGGGCCTGCGGATATCCAAAGCCCGCGGACGGGAGAGGCGAAAGGGAGCCCGCCGCGGACTTGGACGAGGCCGCTTTGGTTCTAACACGGTCGGGCATCATGCGACTCCAAGACTCAAGTTCGCCGCAGCAGACAGATAGCGGCCTTCAACGCCACTTCAACGGGTCAAACGCCCCCTCATTGCCTGGGGCCGTCGCCACTCGCTCTCAATGTATCGGTTCGGGAAGAGGCGGCTCGTGTTTCATCGAGTGACTTCGCTGTCGGCCGAACTCGGGGAAAGTTTATCGGTCGACTGAATGTCGGCGAAACCTGTTCGTATTGTGTTCGGATTACGCGGAACAAGCGGTTCTATGAGCGCGGTTCGGCTCTCAGACGAGGGTTCGAGTAGGCCGCGCGTTCGGCTCAGGTTTTCAGAATCTGCACGGGGCCATCGCCGGATCACCCGAAGCACGCGTGCGAGTCGATCGCGGTGGTCACCGGCGCCGAAACTGGCCCGCATCGACCGCGGCACGGCCTCGGTATAGTTATGCGATGCAATCCAAAGCCAAAACTGTGGAAGCCTACCTCGCCGAACTCCCGCCTGATCGTCGCGCGGCCATCACTGCGGTGCGAAAAGTGATCCTGGATAACCTTGACCCCGACATCGAAGAAGGCATGTCGTACGGGATGATCGGCTACTCCGTGCCGCACCGCGTGTACCCGAACGGGTATCACTGCGACCCCGCACAGCCGCTGCCCTATGCCGGTCTGGCCTCGCAAAAAGGCAACATGGCGTTGTACTTAGCCGGCGTTTACTGCGGCTGTGACGGCGGCGAGTTGACAAAGAATGCCGAGTGGTTCCGGCAGGCCTGGCTTAAAACCGGCAAGAAACTGGACATGGGCCAGGCCTGCATTCGGTTCAAAAAGATCGAGGACGTCCCGCTGGAGGTGGTCGGCGAAGCGATTCGGCGGGCGTCTGCGAAGGACTACATCAAGTTGTATGAGGAAGAGCGCGAGAGCGTTCGCAAGGCGAAGGGCGAGAAGGCGAGTGCGACACTGAAGCCCGCGAGCCCGAGAGCCACCGCCAAGCCAGCCACGAAGCGAACACTCGCCGCACCCGCGAAAAAAAAGACGGCGAAGCGCTAGTCAGCCCGCAGTCGCAGCCCGGTCGCAGAGGTTGGTGATGTCGCCCCGAAGGCGGAGGAAGTGAAGAGGTTCCTCAATCCTTGGGATCCTGAGATCTTCGCGGAATCAACGCTATCAACGCCCGGTACCTGACACACCGGCCAGACTCGGCGATGCCGCTTCCACGATCACCCAGAACCCCGGCACCGCCACCGTCAGTTCGTAGCGCGGCACGATCGTCGCGAAACTCGCTTGAACACCCTCGGGCAGCAGGCTCTCGATGTACGCCCGCGTGTGCGCATACCTCCCGTGGGGCCGCAGCACAAAGCCATCGGGGGCCTCCGCTTCGGCGGCATCTTCCGTCGAGAACGCGAGCCGGCCGCCCGGGCCCAAGACGGACACGGCGGCGGCGAGAAAGCGTGTGAGGTCGCCGAAGTAGCAAAGCACATCGGCCGCGATGACACAATCGAAACCAGTGGGTTCATTCGGGCGGGTCGTATCGCCGCTGGAGATTCGCTCGAGAAACTCCACAAGCTCGACGCAATAGAGGATGTGATACACCCGCCGCTCCGCAGCGATCTCCAGCATTTTTCGGGAAAGGTCGGCCCCCACGAGGTGCGCGGCCCACGGCCGCACCCGCTCGCCCACAAGCCCCGTCCCGCAGCCCACATCCAGCACCCGCAAGGTTCCCCGGGGCGGGCCGAACTGGGTGTCCATCCACGCTTCCGCAACCCCGGGCACGGTGTACTGAAGCAATCCGAGCACACGATCAAAGTGGGGCGCGAAGCGGTCGAACAACTGGGTCACGTAGGCATCGTCCGCCCGCGGTCGAACCGGGGCGAGGCCCATCGCGCTGAACATGTGGGCCGCGATCGGATTGTCCGGTCGCAACTGGGCGATCCGTTGCCAGCATCGGCGTTCACCCTCATCATCACCGAGTTGACGGCGGGCGACCGCAAGGTTCTCAAGGCAATCGATCGGGTCATCCAGCACGTGTACGGCCGCCGTCCAGAGGGCTTCCGCCTCGGCGATCCTGTTCTGTCGGAACCTCACCGAGCCGAGCAGGTGCAGAGCCCATCCATGGCCCGGAGTGCGTTCGATCACGTCTTCGGCCACGCTCGCGGCGCGTTCATGGGCGCCCGCACCGAAGAGCGCGAGGGCGTAGGCGCATTCGGCACCGGCGTTGTAGGGGCTCAGAGTCAGGGCGCTCTCCAACGCCGCAGTCGCTTCAACAAAGCGGTCGGCGGCACTCAGGGCCGTGCCGAGGCGGAACCACGCGTCCGCGCTCTGGGGATGATCCCCCAGGTGCTCCTGCAAGCGGGCGACGGTTTCATGATGTTGCGGAAGCCGGGGTAGAGAGAGTGGCCAGAGCGGCGCGGGCTCCGGATTGGCGGCGGGGCCGGTCATGGCGCCGGGGGCGCGAGTTCGGCCTTGATGAGTGCGTGCCGGGTCGCTTCGATCAGGCTCGCCTGAGCCGCCAGTTCCGCGATGGTGTGCAGCCGGGCACGCGAACCCGGCGTGAGCGTCGATCGGGCCGGGGGGGCCGGCGGCTGGGCCGTGGCAACATACCACGCATCCGGGCGGTACTCATAGAGCGACTCTACCAGAGCGTGTGCCCGAGCGGGATTCAGGGTGTCGCTGCGGAGCAATGACTCGATCGCCGCGAGCAGGGCTTCATCTTGCCGGTGTGTGAGCACCGTGGAAAAAAACCACGACACGACCACGTCGTCTTCGAACGACTCCGAGACGAATGCATCTTGGAGCAGCGCAAGGCTTGGCGAGCTCCCGCTCTCGACCAGCGCCACGATCGTCGCCCCGAGCTCGTCGGCTTCCGGGTCGAGCTGCGACCGCCACAGTTCGACGAGCCCAGGGCCGGGCTTGGAAGCCGAACCACTGGCCAGAATCAATGCGGCGAGGCGGTAATCGGATTCTCGATAGATCGCGGAGGACGCGAGAGGATCCAACGCTTCTGGAGCGTGGGCGGCCACCGCCCGTAGCACCGGCACCAACTGGAGCGCACGCGGGTCGATCGTGATAGCAACCTTCGGAGGATCGAGCCGATCGAGCCACGCTTTGTCCCGCAGCATCGCACCGAGCCGGGTGTGATCGGCCTTGTCGGCGGACTTGGCGAGCCCGATGGCCTCGGACGCGAGCGGAGATAGCGCTCGGTTCTCGGCACCCGCACGCGGCAACGAAGGATCGGGCAACCCGGACGAGGCGGGTGACTGCGGCTGACCGGTCGGCGGTGAAGCG
>CAZJXA010000175.1:0-7124 GCA_964549785.1 uncultured Phycisphaeraceae bacterium
GCTGGGCAAGCGCGAGCAATACCGGGCGCTGCGGGATTCGCTCACCGACATGCTCTACGCGCCTGTACGCCTGGCGCGCTCGGCGCTGCGTGGCGAGCGGCAGCAGGCAAGCCAGGACGACAGCCAGCTCTGGGCGCTGAAGGATGTCTCGTTCGAGGTGCGGCGCGGCGAGGTGCTGGGCATCATCGGGCGCAACGGGGCGGGCAAGAGCACGCTGCTCAAGATTCTCTCGCGGATCACAAAACCCTCACGCGGAAGCGTGGCATTACGCGGGCGAGTAGCAGCCCTTTTAGAAGTAGGCACGGGCTTTCATCCTGAGCTCACGGGGCGCGAGAATGTCCTGCTTAATGGGTCTATTTTGGGGATGCCCCGCATAGAGACGGCACGCAAGTTCGACGAGATTGTGGCCTTCGCAGAGGTGGAGCGCTTTATCGACACGCCGGTGAAGCACTACTCAAGTGGCATGTATATGCGCTTGGCCTTTGCCGTGGCGGCGCACCTCGAGCCAGATATTCTGGTTGTGGATGAGGTGCTAGCCGTGGGCGACAGCGCGTTCCAAAAAAAGTGCCTCGGACGTATGGGCGAGGTGTCCAATGAGGGACGAACCGTGCTCTTTGTAAGCCACCAGATGAACCAGATTCGCCGCCTCACTGATCGCGTGCTTTGGCTGGAGGCCGGGCAAGTACAGTCGGTGGGCACAACAAGCCAAGTCGTAAGCCAATACGAAGTAGCACTAAGCTCCGCAGGCACCGACGCGATCCGTGGTCTTCCAAGTGACCATGTCGCCGCTCGCTTTCTGCGCTGGGAGCTGCTGCACGCCGAGGGTGAACCAGCGCATACCTTGAGCTCGCTTGGCCCCGTGCAGGTTGGGTTCACCCTGAAGGTAAACCAGCCGCTTGCCGATGCAAGCTTTGGCGTGGCGCTCTACAGCAACGACAGTGAGCTTATTTGGGCACATGCCGCAAACGAGCTACACCTAGCACCAGGCGTCGCCCAGCTTGAGTTTGCGCTTCCGACGCTGCCTATTCGCCCCGGCGTCTACCGTTGGCTAGTGAGCCTGAGTCTGCCGGGCCGCGAGATTGATCAATGGAGCTGCGTGCCCGAGCTCATTGTTGCCACAATGCCGATGACGCACCAGATGGATGCGTGGCAGGGGATGTTGAATCTGCCCTGGACGTTTGAAGTAAGGAATGACTCGTGAGCGTAACCCCTAGCTGGATTTTCGATGCGCCGCACTATCAGGCGATGACACAGGCCCGTCTGATGTTCATCAAACAGTTTCTCCCAGAGCTTATCCGTAGCAAGCAGCTGCGCACGGCCCTTGACACAGGCTGTGGCGTGGGTGAGTTTTCAGGCTTTTTGTCCGACATGGGTCTGGCCGTCACTGGCGTTGACAGCCGGGCGACAAATATTGCGGAGGCTCAACGGCGCTACCCAAACTTGCCCTTCGCAACCTACGATATTGAGGGCGCAGAGATTGGCCGACTAGGCACGTTTGATCTCGTGCTCTGCCTCGGGTTGCTCTACCATCTGGAAAACCCGATGGCAGCCCTGCGCAACCTTCACATGCTCACCAGCGGTGTGCTGCTGATCGAGTCGATGATCCACCCACGTGCTACGCTCACACTTGAGCTTGTCGAGGAGGGAACGCTGGAAGATCAGAGCATGCGCTCTGTGGCGCTGGTGCCCTCAGAACCTAGCTTCATCAAGCTGCTCTACCGCGTTGGGTTCTCCTATGTGTATAGCTTCCGCCAACTGCCGGATCACGAGCAGTTCCGGGTCACACGCACCAGTCGGCGCCGGCGTACGTTCCTGATCGCCTCACACGCTCCGCTTATGCTTGCAGCGTGCGTCCTGGAGCCAAACCCGCCATCCACCGGCTACTGGCAGCGACCGTACTCGGCGCGCATCTTCTGGCTTCAGCAGCGGCTCACACGCGTGTTTCGGGCCGGACAAACTCGCCTCTTCCAGCTCCTCGGCAAAGGAAGGGTTTCTGGGTAAATGGAAGCGTTTAGCCGTTACATTTCGTTGCAAAAGCAACGTGCCTGGCTCAGCAGAGGCTGGGCCCACGTTCGCAACGGCACATGGCCCGCACGGGCAGCGTGGGAACTGCACCGGCTTGCCGAGCAGAGGCGCGCGCTGCGCTGGCAGATACGCAGCCGCAGGGGTACTACGGTGAAGGTAATGCTCCAGCCCGGTGTTCGGCTGCGGCTCTTCACCGACAGCGAGCTTTCGCGGCTGATCTATGTCTCCGGGTTTGAGCGCGTGGAGCGGCAGTTCGTGAACGCCTTGCTGCGACCCGGCGACATCTTTGTGGACGTTGGTGCCAATATCGGCCTCTTCAGCATGATCGCGGCCCGGCTCGTTGCCCCTGACGGGCGCGTGTATGCCTTCGAGCCTACAGCGCGCACCTACCACCGACTCTGCGGCAATGTGGCCCTGAACCGCGCTCAGGCGATCATCTCCACGCACCAGCTAGCCCTCTCTGCCACGGCGGCCACCCTGGAGCTTAAGCTTGCCGCAGCTGGGATGGACGCCTGGAACTCGTTTGGGGAGCCAAGCGTGGGCGGCGCCTGCCAGAGCAGCCCCGTGGAAGCTGTAGCCTGGGACGATTTTGCCCAGCAACACGGCCTGGTTGGTAAGGTTGCGCTAATGAAGATCGACGTGGAGGGCTGGGAGAGCCAGGTGCTCGCAGGCGGCGCCACGACACTCGCCAGGCCCGACGCTCCAACGCTCCTGATCGAGTTTACTGATGATGCGGCACTTCGGGCGGGTACAACCTGCGCCAGCCTCTACGCCCAACTCGTGGGGCTTGGCTACCGCATGTTCACATACAACCCGCAGCGACGCTGTCTGGTGCCCGATCCGCTACGCGCCAGCTATCCGTACGTGAATCTTGTTGCGGCCAAAGTGCCCGCCGCTGTTGAGGCGCGGCTGCTTGCGGCCCGCCCTCAGGCGCCCGGCAGCAAATGCAACTAGGGCGAGAAAACATGCATACCGCGCAGCTTCAACCCTTGCCCCCAGCGCCGCCAGGCCGCAGCGGCTGGCCGTGGACGGCGCCCCCGGTCGCAGAGCCGCAGCAGGCCGACACAGCGCTCCCGCGCATCAGCATTGTCACGCCGTCCTACAACCAGGGCCAGTTTCTAGAGGAGGCGATCCGCTCGGTGCTGCTTCAGGGCTACCCCAACCTGGAGTATCACATCCTCGACGGCGGCAGCAGCGACGAGAGCGTGGCGATTATCCGCCGCTACGCTCCTTGGCTCGCCTTCTGGGTGAGCGAGCCGGATGGTGGACAGAGCGCGGCGATCAACAAGGGCTTCGCGCTGGCCACCGGTGAAATCCTCTGCTGGCTTAACTCGGACGACATCCTGCTGCCTGGGGCGCTATGGGCTATGGGTGCCTTTTTTGCGGCTAATCCAGAGGCCCTGCTCGTAAGCGGGCAAGCCATTTGGCGCGACAGCGCCGGTCGTCACATCGCCGACCACGTCATCACTGTGCATGCATTACGAGATCTGCTACGCTACCACCAGGGACGCTTTCTCGCACAGCCCGCCGTGTTCATGCGCCGCGAGCTCGTACAGCGGACCGGCCCGCTCGACGAAACCCTAACCTACACAATGGACCTCGACCTCTGGCTACGGGCGGGGTTAATAATCGGCCCTGAAAAGCCCTTACCGACCCTCCCACTGCCGATCGCCGCCTTGACTGCCCACGATTTGCAGAAGACAACGACCGGGGGCGATAAGGTGCGTCGCGAGGTAGAACGTAGCGTCATGCGCTATGCTGGGCTCTATAGCATCGGACCCGCTGCCCTGCTGCTGCTCCAAGCACAGCTACTCCAGTTTCGGGCTTATGCCCTGTTGGCCGAGTACGACCCAGGCTCGTGGGCTCACACGCCAGCGAACCTGGCGCGGGCAACCCGTATCTGGGCGCGCCGGCTACCGGCCTTTTTGCTGACCCCCTTCTATGGAAAGTTTGCGGTGCGATGTCTACTATGTCGATAACATCTGCTACACCCGCTGAGGCCAAACAGACCGCCGAGCCACTGCCGGTCTCGGTGATTGTCCCCACGCTGAACCGGGGAGATTATCTGCTGGGCACCCTGCGCGACCTAGTCCGCCAGAACCCGCCGCCCCGCGAAATCATCGTGGTCGATCAGACACCCCACTACGCGCTAGCCATCGAGACAGCGCTTCGGGAGCTGGTTGACCAGCACGGCATTATCTACGAGCGCATCAACCGACGTGGCGCGTCCGTGGCGCGCAACCACGGTATTGCACTTGCTCAGGGCGAGATCCTACTTTTTGTCGATGACGATATCGAGGCGCCAGAAACCTTATGCGCCGTCCACTACAGCCATTATGGAGGCTCGTCGGCCTATGACGGCGTCGCCGGCCCAATGCTGAGCCCGACACAAGCGCCGACGATGGAACTTCCAAAGGAATATTTCTGGCCCCACGTTGGGTGGATGTTCGCGCCTCTCGACTACGGGCTTGCGCTCGACAATTTCATCCTACCCACCTGCAATATGTCAATCCGCCGCTCAATCGCCCTTGCCATAGGCGGGTTTGACGAAAATTTGACCCGCCTGGAGGACTCTGATTTCTCCTGGCGCGCTCACGCTGCTGGCGCCAGAGTGACCTACGCACCGGCGGCGTGGGTCATCCATCTGCTGGCCCCGACCGGGGCGGCGCGCTGGGTATTCAAGCCAATTAATGACTACGTTATTAGCCGCCGCGACGCCTGGTACGAGTGGTTTTACCTCTTGCTTGCCTCAGGCGGCCTCCTCAAAGGATGGCGCTTTTTTGGGTACTGGTTTCGCCGCCATATTACGCGCAAAGTGCTTCTACAGCGACCACACTATCTGCTCCTAGCGCTGACTGAGGTGCTGATAGGCTACCTGGCCGCACGTCAGCGCCTGGCCAGCGGTCGAGCCACAAGGTCTGATTTCCGAGCGCTTTCAACCCATGGGGCGCCCTCCGAAGAGCGATGTTCACCAACGTAGAGGGGCGCTGATCACATCATGCGTGTGCAACCACCTTCAATCTCGCGTCTGCTCCGCGCCTATCACCTTGGCCCGGATCACCCGATGAAGATTCGGCTCTGGACGCTTTTGCGCCGAGCGACAGGCTATCCCCGCCTAACCATCCCCTACGCCGGCTCGGGTTGGATCAGCCTGGACGAGCGCGACTACCTGCAGCGCGAGATTTACGTCCATGGTGCGTATGAGCCTGAGGTGTGGAAGGCCCTTGCCGCCCAGCTAGAGCCGAGTGATCTGCTCTGGGACGTAGGCGCCCACGTTGGTGCGGTCTCCGTCCGCGCACTGCTCGACCCGCGCGTACGCGCATGTCACGCCTTCGAGCCTGACCCTGTACAGGCTGAGGCTCTAGCTATAAACCTGGCCTTGAACGGAAACCACGGCATTTTGCACCGCATAGCCCTAAGTGATCGCAGCGAGACACGTATGCTCTACCATGGACCACGCACCAACATTGGCCTCTCATCGCTGGCTGAAAGCACAACAGACAGCGTGTTTAGTGTGCCCTGTCGCTCTGGTGACGAGCTTGTGTTTGATGATGGCATGAGCGCGCCCGATCTCCTCAAGATCGATGTGGAGGGCTGGGAGCTACGAGTTCTGCAAGGGATGGAACGCATGCTCCGCGAGCGACCCCCGCGAGCCATTGTCTTTGAATGGGCGGTAGACGAGGCAGGCATACCGCACGACAATGCGCCGGTCACTTACCTTGGCGGCTTTGGCTATCAGGTGCAAAGGATTATTCGTCCAGACCAGCATATTGAAGCACGCGAAAACTTTATTGCGCTGCGCCGGGCATAGTCCATGCCGCCAACTATCAGTGTGCTCATCACATACTACAACGAGCGCGAGCTACTGACCGAGTGTCTGCGCTCACTGCTTGAGCAGGGGCCAGCCCCCGAAGAGATCATAATCTACGATGACGCCTCGTACTATCCTGCCAGTAATTATGTCCAGATTGATGTGCCAGTGCGTATTATTCGAGGTGCAACTACTATCCGTCCGGCCTGCGGGCGGAACCTGCTGCTACGTGAAGCACGCTTCGACTACGTGCATTTTCACGACACCGACGATCTGTTTTTATCAGGCTGGCTTCCACAAGTTACTAACAAAATTAGGACAACAGCTGCCGACCTGGTATTGACGGAAGTATCTACCTTCAGTGAGGGACGGCTAGTCTCCGAACGAGTACTGGGCCTGGACAGAATCAGAGCGACGGACGATTTGGTGGAGTTCGCGCTCCAGGGCGCCATACTCACATCATCAGGTGTCATTCTGCGAAAGGCAGCCCTCACTATCGGGGGCTTCCGCGAGACACTGCATCAGGCTGAAGATTTCGATTTTTATGTGCGCCTCGCAGCATCGGGCGTTACAGCTGCGGTGCTCACCGAACCTATCATACGGAAGGAGAACCGTGCTGATAGCTATAGTAGCCGTGAGCAGGGCGTCGTGTGGGCCAGCGTGGTTGACGCCGTGCGCCAACTTGCGGACGAACTGCCGGCTCGTTACCGCAGCAACCTCGCCGACAAGGCCGCCTATGCTGGCTCACAGCTGTTTAAGCTTGGCGCACGCCACACGGCTAGCGAGGCATTTCAACTGGCCCGTCATCTTGGGCCGCCCACCTATGCCAGGCAGCGCCGCAGTTACAGGCTGTTGGCGAGCGCTCTCGGGCCAGAGGCTGCCGAGTGGATCAGCCTGGGCTACCGTCGCCTGCTCCCTGAGCCTCTGCGCCGGGCGCTTGTGCAGCGCGGCCTGTAGCGAGGCAGTATGAGCGTCGCAGTCTCTGTTATCGTCCCACTCTACAACGCAGCTCCCTGGGTCGAGCAGACTCTGGCGAGCGTTTATGGGCAGCAGCACGGCCTGGAGCAGCTTGAGCTGATTGTGGTTGACGATGGCTCCACCGACGATAGTGCGGCGCGGGTTCAGGCGGCCCTTGCCGGCGCGCCCTTCCCCGCCGCGTTGCTGCGCACGGCCAATGGCGGCCCCAGCCGTGCGCGCAATGTGGGCTGGCAGCACGCTAGAGGAACCTGGATTCAGTATCTGGACGCCGACGATCTGCTCGCGCCAGGCAAGCTGGCCGCGCAGGCGC
>CAZJXA010000176.1:0-7046 GCA_964549785.1 uncultured Phycisphaeraceae bacterium
GAGTGACAGCCTTCCAAGCTGTACGTCGAGGGTTCGAATCCCTTCGCCCGCTTTGACGGAAACATTGATGAGAGCTCGACTTACAGCTCCCCTCTCCGCGTCGGAGAGTGCAGCGGAATTGGCCACCAAGCCGGTAATTACCGGCGGGAGGTTCCGACGCACTCGAAGAAGACCGACCCTGTTTTCATCCGTGTTTCCTGATGCCTTGAGGCATGAACGGCGTCGGTCGGCGGCCGGGAACTCATCCGCTGCAAACGTCCCGCCAGAGTAGCCGCCTCCTATTGCGGCATTCGACGCGAGCGAGACAGCTCGCGGGACGATCAGGCCTCGTGACCGGCGGCCTGCCCACACCGTCGCGGGTCGTCAGGAGCCAGGAAAGCGCCGAGCCCGCGAGTTGGAGACCTGAGCCATGTTCGAACGGCGGACGAGGGAACGAGAGCAATCGATTGACGCTGACAGACCTGCAGGGCGGGGGAGAGGAGCATGAACGATGCTCTCCGGTCGCACTGGCCGGAATACCTTATCGAGGCCGCATTGCTCGGGGTGTTCATGGTCGCGGCGTGCGCGGCGGTCGTGATCTTCCAGCATCCGGCCTCCCCCGTCGCCCGCGTCTTCAGGTTCCCGCACCGTCGGCGCATCCTTATCGGCATCCTCATGGGGCTGACGGCCATCGCCCTGATCTACTCCCCGTGGGGTCAGCGATCAGGGGCGCACCTGAACCCCGGCATCACGCTCATGTTCCTGGTCCTCGGAAAAGTTCAGCCTTGGGACGCGGCATTCTACGTGCTGGCCCAGTTTGTGGGTGGATTCCTCGGAGTCCGCCTTGCGGCGGCCGTCCTCGGGATGCATGTCGCCCATGAGACGGTGAACTACGCCGCGACGCTCCCCGGCAGGCGCGGGGTGCGGATCGCCTGGCTCGCCGAGTTCATCATCGCCTTTGGAATGATGTCCATGGTGCTCCTCTCGATCAATCACGCGGCGACAGCGCCCTACACCGGCGTGTTCGCTGGCCTTCTTGTCGCGGCGTACATCGCGATCGAGGCTCCCGTCTCCGGCATGAGCATGAACCCGGCCCGAACGCTCGGCAGCCGCGTCACTCCTGCTCATCCCTCGAACGGCCGCCATCGGCGGCACCGTCGCGCTGGGAGTCATCACCGGAGCGATCGTGAGCCACCTCACCCGTCTGGGCATCGTCGTCATGGACGACGGGGGACTCCTCTTCGGCCTCGCTCTCGTGGTCTTTGTCTGCTCCGCGATCGTCGCGTTCATCAGGCTCGCAGACATCCCCATCGTCGGCGCTCGTCTCTCCGTTGCCGTCTCATCCGCCGCAGCACGGGCCCAGCGATCCGTCGGCCGCTCCGGTAATCACACCTAAAGGCCATCATGACCCGCATCGCCCCGACACGTCCTGTTTCCCCGGCGCCTGCGGCCGGTCCCTCTGCGGAAGCTCAGCGCCTCGCCGAGACCGATGCCGGAAAAGCCGCCTGGCGCCGTTGGGGCCCGTACCTCTCCGAGCGGCAGTGGGGAACTGTCCGCGAGGACTACTCGCCCAAGGACGGGTTCCACGAGCGGGTCATACACGATCGATCCGAGTGCGTCAGCGCCGAGCATCGCGGCACCAAGGCCGCGGCGTGGTACACACTCGAAATTCCTGCCGGCCAGTCCGTCACCCTGCGACTCCGGCTCACCGACTCCGCTGCTCCCGCCGCCACGGCCGTTGCTGACTTTGATCAGGTTGTCGCCGATCGCGTCCGCGAGGCCGACGAGTTCTATCTCTCGCACGGCCACGATCGCCTGGCTCCTGCGGAACGCCTCATCGCGCGGCAATCCTCGGCGGGCCTGCTCTGGAGCAAGCAGTTCTACCACTACGACGTCGCCCCCTGGCTCGACGGCGATCCAGCCCAACCCCGCCCGCCGGCCTCGCGTAAGGACGGGCGAAACGCGGATTGGCGTCACCTCAACAATCGCGACATCATCTCCATGCCCGACAAGTGGGAGTACCCGTGGTACGCTGCATGGGACCTGGCCTTCCAGATGCTCCCGATGGCCCAGATCGATCCGCAGTTCGCCAAAGACCAGCTCGTGCTCTTCCTGCGCGAGTGGTACATGCACCCCAACGGGCAACTCCCCGCGTATGAGTTCGCGTTCGGCGATGTCAACCCGCCGGTGCACGCCTGGGCCTGCTGGCGCGTCTACAAGATGACCGGTAAGCGCGGCCAGCGCGATCGCGCCTTCCTCGCCCGCTGCTTCCAGAAACTCCTTCTCAACTTCAACTGGTGGGTCAACCGCAAGGACCCCACCGGCAAAAACCTCTTTTCAGGCGGGTTCCTCGGCCTTGACAACATCGGCGTCTTCGACCGCTCACGTCCGCTCCCAACCGGCGGCCGTCTTGAGCAGGCCGACGGCACCGCGTGGATGGCGTTCTACTGCGGCACCATGCTCTCGATGGCCCTCGAACTCGCGGGCGGCGAGGAGGGCATGCGCGACCTTGCTTACGAGGACATGGCGACCAAGTTCTTCGAGCACTTCATCGCCATCACCGACTCGATCAACACGCTGGGCGGCAACGGTCTTTGGGACGAGCAAGACGGCTTTTACTACGACCAGATTCGTCTGCCGGAGATGGGAACCCGGGCGATCCCGCTGCGGGTCCGCTCGCTTGTCGGGATGGTTCCGCTGCTGGCCGTCGAGCTGCTGGAGAACGAGGTCATTGATCGCCTCCCGGATTTCAAGAGGCGGATGCAGTGGTTCCTCGACCATCGCAGCGACCTCCCCTGGTTTCAGACCTGCAGCTGCGCTCATGGCGGTGCGGGCAAACGCCACCGGATGCTGGCGATCCCCACACGGGAGCGATTAGAGCGCCTCGTCGGCTACCTCATGGACGACAAGGAGTTTCTTTCGCCCTACGGAGTCCGCTCAGTCTCCAAATGTCATGAACAGCATCCCTATATCTTTCACACGGAAGGGCAAGAGCACCGCGTTGATTACGTCCCCGGCGAGTCCACCAGCGCACTCTTTGGCGGCAACTCCAACTGGCGAGGGCCCATCTGGTTCCCGCTCAACTTCCTTCTCATCGAAGCCCTGGAGCGTTACCATCACTTCTACGGTGACGACCTCACCATCGAATCGCCCAAAGGATCGGGCAAGCACATCACGCTCGCCCAAGCCGCGGACGAGATTCGATCCCGTCTTTGCCGCCTCTTCCAGCGTGATCCGTCCGGTCGTCGCCCATGCCACGGCGAGGATGCTCGCTTTGCCCAGGATCCGCACTGGAACACCCAAGACTTGGCCGCGGCCCGCTCCGCGGGTTTGGGTGAGCCGGAGGTCGCGGAGGTTGTCGCCCATGTCGCCCTGAACATCTTCACCGACTACTTCAACCGATTGGCCGCTACCGAAATTGACTTCCCGAAGGTTGAAGTCGGAGGTAGCCAAACGCGGTGAGCGAATCGTGGTTGCGCTGTTCCTGCCATTAGGGCCACCTTCGGGAGCCCGCACCGGCACCGGTCATGAACGGTACTACCGGCGGTATCTCGTGTGATTCTTTGCAAGTACTCGATCAGCCTTGCGGACACGCACGGAACACCAAGAGTCCTGACATCATCGTAAAGCAGAGGCTTTTTGCGCTGCTTTAGCGGTGTTTTCCGGCCCCTTCCAATCGCTACGTCGCGGGCTCGAGTCGCTTCTCGCCGGTGAGCTCCGGACCCCGGCGCCATTGCGCTCTCGGGCGCGATCAGGGCTCCTGCACGACAACGTTGATCAGCGGATGCCGGTGTACCAGGGCAACGTGTCGTTTTGATCGACCTTGCCGATGGCTTTCAGGTGGCCGTCGCCCCACATCGTGTTGCATCCGGAGCCGTGGCGGAAGTACTCTTTCTGCCAGTCCCGGAAGCGGGAGTCGCCGTCGTTGACGTCGGGGTTGTACTGATCGAGGTCGTTCAGGGTGTCGCCGTTGGCATCGAGCATGTGCTCGAAGGCGTCCTGGAAGATGATGATCTGGGAGGGTTGAAAGATGTCGGTGAGGCGGGTGGGGGTGGCGACGACGCGGTTGTAGGCCGGGACGAAGCGGCGACGCCAATAGACCATCGGGGGCTGGTTGGTGGAGGGATTAAGACGGTCATCGACTCCGTTGAAGCCGTAGGTCTGGTAGTAGTGGTCGGGGCTGAAGTTTGTCCCGTCGGGGTAGGGGTCCATCAATTTCGCGGAAGGGCAGCGCCACTGCTTCCAGCCGGCGAAAGGGGGGGCGTCGTCGGAGACCCAAGGCATGCGGGCGGTGTACCACGTGGGATCGACGGCAATATCGAGGTAGGGGTCGTAGATGTTGCCCCAGTAGGCTTCGTCGGGCGGGCCGCCGTCGGAGGTGAAGTTGGGGGAGTACGGGCGGACCATGCGGAGGTTGGCCGAGGTGTAGGGGCCCGACGGGTTGATGCGGAGGAAGCGGGCGCCGTAGTTGAGGCGCTTGGCGTGGTGCATGTCCTTGAAGTCCGCGGCGTAAGCGTTGATCGCCGCGTAAATGGTGCGTTGATTCGCCGCGCACACGATCTGTTTGCCAGTGGCGCGGGCGGAGGCGAGCGAGGGGAGGAGAATCCCGAGCAGGAGCGCGATGATCGCTATGACGACCAGCAGTTCGATGAGCGTGAACGCGGGAAAGCGGTTCGGAACAGGGCGGGTCCGAGCGGGGACGGGCATGGAAAACTCCGGGGCAGGAATGGGAGACGCGTGGGACCGGGAAACTCTACCCGCGCGGGGCCGCAGATTCATTCGTTTGATTGATCGCATGAAACATTTAATACAACTTTCACGCGATCACAACAAATGAAATCTTAACGAAGACTTTGCGCAGTTCATACTTCGGCAGCACTTGCGCGTGATTCGCCAGAGATAGACTCCTCTCGCCTTATGAGTCTCCGTCGTGGAGTACTCCAGGGGTGCACGTTTAACGACGAGGAGAAGACCGCGTGATCAATTCCAGATGTTGCCTGCCCACGCTGCTTGCGTTGGCGGCCGGGCTTGCCTGTTCCTACGGGGCTTCGGCTCAGACGATTTTTTACTCCCAGAACTTTGACGGGGCGGTGCTGAATCAGCAGTCTGGCGACCCGGCGGTGCTCGCGGTGTGCGGGAGCCTGGGCCTGGCGTTTACTCACGTCCCGCCCGCGGGTTGGACATGGGACGCCTGCGGGACGGCGACGTATGCGTGCCGCGTCGGGACCCCGACGTGCGACGAGGTTCCGGGAAACTGCGGGACGTGTGGCTCGCTCGAAGGGGTGCTGGAGTGGGAAGGGTGGTCGTTCACCCCCAAGACTTTCTGGGGCGTGCGAACCGACAACCAGGAGCGTCAGAACTTTACGCTCGGGGTGGGAAACGTGGCGGTTGCGGACCCCGATGAGTGGGACGACCGGGGCGATCCGGATCAGAACTGCGGGACGATGAACACATGGATGGGGACTCCGGCAATCAGCCTGTCGGGCGTGAGCCTGGCGACGCTGTCGCTGACGTTCGATTCGAGTTGGCGGCCCGAGGGCTTTGACGACCTTCCGGACAACAACCAAACGGCGATTATCCGGGCCTACTACACGGTGGGCGGGGTCGAGCAGGCGGCGGTTGAGGTGATGCAGTGGGACTCGGACGCGTCGGGAATCGAAGCTGGTGACTATTTCAAGCCCGATGCGACCAACGAAACGGTTGTGCTCACAGGGGCTTTCGTGGATGAGCGGGCTCCGGGCCTGCAAGCACCGTTGGGTGCGACGGCTGTGCGGTTCGAGTTCGGGATGGTTCGCGCGGCCAACGACTGGTGGTGGGCGATCGACAACGTCCGTGTGGCCGGGAACGTCGCGGGCAATGCAACCACGATCTTCACGGAAGGCTTCGAGGGCGTGACACTGCTGCCGCCGGTGCATGAAGTGCCGACGGGGTGCGCGACGACGTATTGCGGCGTGAACACCTTCACCCACACCGGCCCGGGCGGCGTGGTCGTGACGGTCGACGGCCCGGCCTCGGGCGGTGTGCCGGATTGGCGTGGCTGGAGTTTCGTGGAGCGTCCGTTCTGGAACTGCGTGAGCGGCGGAAACGGGAACGGGTTCATCAACTCGAGCGGCAAACTGGCCGTGGCCGACGGCGACGAGTTCGAGGACTCGGGCGATGCGACCGGCCCTCTGGACACGACGATGACCACGCCCGGGATCGACCTTTCGGGCCGGTCGGGGAACCTGGTGGTTCTGTCGTTCGATTCGGCGTGGCTCAACGAAGAGCCGCAGATCGCGACGATTGTGGCCGAGTACAACAACGGCGACACCGAAGAGGTTCTGCGGTGGGAGTCGGCGGCGGGCGTGTTCTTCAAGGGCGATGCCCCGAACGAGCAGGTCGCGATTGCGATCGACGTTCCGGCGGCGGCGACGTCGGTGGTGTTGAAGTTCCGCTATGTGGCGGGCAACAACTGGTTCTGGGGGATCGACAACGTCCAACTCTTCCAGGGTTCGGCGACGATTGGGATCGCGAACATCGTTCCTTCGCAGTCGGTGATGATCCTGGCCCCGACCGAGGATTTCGCGGCGTGCACCACGCCATGGTCTCCCACGCCCCCGGCGGGCTGGACGGACGTTTGGAACCCGATCGGCGGATGCCCCGTGGAGTGCGGCCGTCCGGAGTGGCGGGGCTGGGCGTTCGCGTTCAAGGATTGGTGGTGGCAGCGGGTGGACGATCAGCAGCGCAGCCAGTTCACCAAGGGCCGGGGCATCGTGGCCATCGCGGACCCAGATGAATGGGACGACTTTGCGAACAACACTTCCAACTTCAACGCCTTCCTGACGACCCCGAGCATTGCGCTCCCGGGCATCATCGGCGATGCCTCGCTAACGTTTGACTCCAGTTGGAGAGACGAGGCCTTCGACGACGGTTGCACCTGCGACCCCAATCCTCCGGCCAGCACGATCCAAAGCGTCAGCACGGGCAACCCGGCCGTCGTGACTACAACCGGCCCGCACGGCTTCGCGACGGGCAACTACGTCCAGATCGGCGGCAGCAATTCGACACCGACGCTCAACGGCCGGGTT
>CAZJXA010000177.1:0-6974 GCA_964549785.1 uncultured Phycisphaeraceae bacterium
GACCCGGGGGTTCATTCAAATAGCGGGGCCAGGATTTGAACCTGGGACCTTCGGGTTATGAGCCCGACGAGCTACCGGGCTGCTCCACCCCGCAATCAGGGGCGACTCTAGGAGCGGTGGGCGTGGGGGTCAAGATAAATGCGTGAAGGGCAAACCACCCAAGTCCGCAACCGGCCCAGAGCCAGTTTACGGGACGCCTCCTTGGCCTCATTCAGCCGTCTAAAAAGCGTGCGCGGAGTTCCGGCGTGGGCATCATGCACGCCGCGCGTTTGCCGAACCACCGGTACCGGTTGCGCGCCACCGTGGAGTACAGCGCATCGCGCAGTGGCCGCGGGACCATCAGCCCGGCCGCGGCGAGCGACCAAGGGAATCCGAGCCCCCGAGCGATCTCAATCGCCGCGTTCGAGCGGGTGTACATTCGACCGCCATCGATGAGAACAACGCTGTCGGGGATTCCCCCCGATGGTGCAGCCGCAGCGAGCGCTGCGCGACCGGCGGGGGATTGAAGGGAAGCGAACCGAAAAACGTCACGGCGGTCGTGACGGATGATCCATGCCACGCTGGCATTGCAGAGGTTGCATACGCCGTCGAAGAGGATCAGCGGGTGGGAGCGGTTCGCGGGCATCGGTCGCCCAAGCGTACGGGAAAATTGGAGCGGGGGGCGGCGGATGAGCGTGGGTACGGAAGGCCCTGAAGGCCCGGCGACGCGCGGCCATCACTATTCTTCCGGATCTCTGATCGCGAGCACCAACCCCGGCAACTGTGGCTCTTTGAGGACGCTGCGCCTCCGCCGAAAATAGCACCCGTGCCCCGGCCGTCCGAGATTGCCGAAGCTGCGGCCGCGCTTTCTCCGCTCGTGCGCCTGGGCACAAGTTCATGGACGTTCCCTGGCTGGGACGGGCTGGTGTATAGCGCGCTCCACACCCAGGCCGAACTCGCCTGCCAAGGCCTGACCTCGTACGCCTCGCACCCGCTGATGCGAACCGTCGGCCTCGACCGCGCTTTCTATCGCCCGCTGGGCGAAGACCTGTACCGCGATCTCGCTTCGCAGGTGCCCGCCGATTTTCGCTTTCTCGTGAAGGCGTATCAGGGGATCACCCGCCCGACCGCGGACGAGCGGGGCCGCACGCACGGCGATACGGCCGCCCCCGGTCGCTCCCGGGCGAACCCGCTCTTTCTGGACGCCGACTACGCGATCGACCACGTGGTCGGTCCGGCGACAGGCGGTTTGGGGGGCGCGCTGGGTCCGGTTCTTTTTCAGTTTCCGCCGCTGGAGTTTGGCCCCCGCACCGCGTTGGAGGGCATTCCGGCGTTCCTGGATCGCGTCGCCGAGTTCTTGGCCCGAATGCCGCGCGGACCGGTGATCGCGGTCGAGGTTCGTAACGCCGAAATCCTGCGGGATCACGCGGGTCACTACGCGGCGGCGCTTCGTGCGGGCCGTGCCGTTCACAGTTTCGCTGGGCACCCGGCGATGCCGCCGATCGCCGATCAGGCCGCCGCGCTGATGGCGGCGGGAACCGACCTGACGACCTCACCGCTCTGCGTTCGGTGGCTCCTGCGGCGCGATCAGACGTACGGCGGTGCCAAAGACCGGTACCACCCGTTCAACGCCATCATCGACGATGACACCCCGGCCCGGCTCGGGGTCGCCGAACTGGTCAAGTTCGTGACGCTCGCCGGCCGACCGTCGTACGTCATTGTCAACAACAAAGCCGAAGGAAGCGCCCCGCTCTCGATCGAGCGGCTCGCGCAGCACCTGGTGCGGCAGCGGGACCGGGATGACCGGTCGGCGGGCGTTCAATCGCCCCGGCGAGATTCCTGAATCTGCTTTCCGGACCGCGTCGAACACCAGAGTATCACGGGGATCGGTTTTGGCTGTCCCATTCCGGCGTTTTCGGTTGGGCGATTCCGTGACAGCATCGCGCAGCGGTCGTCATCCGGCGCTGCGACCCATCGGAGTACCCAAGTATGAACGGAATCCTTGTTCCCGCCCTGTCCGCTGCGCTCCTCGTCATTGCATCCGGCGGCACCGCGTCCGCGCAGTGTGCCGCATCGGCGAGGGCCGATCACGAAGTCCAGTCCGCCGCGCTGGCCCGCCATGCCGGGCCGGACCTCGTCGACACCGCTGTCGCCGCCGGCAAGTTCAACACACTGGCCGCCGCGCTCACCGCCGCTGGATTGGTGGATACGCTGAAGGGTGACGGTCCCTTTACCGTGTTTGCGCCGACGGACGAGGCCTTTGCGAAGTTGCCAAAGGGCACGGTTGAGACGCTCCTCAAGCCTGAGAACAAGGAGAAGTTGAAGGCGATCCTGCTCTACCACGTCGCCGCGGGTCAGGTTCTCGCGAAGGATGTCGCGACCATGCCCCTTCCCACGATCAACGGCCAGCGGGCTGAGGTCGTGGTGAAGAGCGGGAAGGTCATGATCGACAAGGCGACGGTCACGCAGACGGACGTCGTGGCGGGGAACGGGGTGATTCACATCATCGACACCGTCCTTATGCCGAGCGACAAGACGATTGTCGAGACCGCAGTGGCCGCGGGCAATTTCAAGACGCTGGCCCGTTTGCTGGAGCACGCCGAACTTGTGGAAGCCCTGCAGGGTGCCGGTCCGTTCACCGTCTTTGCCCCGACCGACGAGGCCTTCGCGAAGTTGCCGAAAGAGACTGTTGAGAGCCTCCTCAAGCCCGAGAACAAGGCCACACTGGCCGGCATCCTGACCTACCACGTCGTGCCGGGCCGGATCTTTTCCGACGCGGCCGCGAAGGGGGCCTCCGCCAAGACGCTCCAAGGGACCGAGGTTCATACTTTGCTGAAGGACGGCAAAGTGCGGGTCGGCAACGCGACCGTGGTCTCCGCCGACATCGATGCGGGCAACGGCGTTATTCACGCGATCGACACCGTCCTTATGCCCAAGTGAGATATCCACAACCCCGTCGGCACGCGCCGCGTGCCGACGGGAATTTGACCCCCATGCCGGGTGGGAGAGCGTCGTCTATGGCGTTCGCCATGAATCCAGTTCGCACATCAGCGGCCGCAGAGGGAAACGGAGGCGTGCGAGGATCGAAAGATCGTCCGGGCTACGCTTGCCTTCCCAATCCGAGTTCGGCATTGGGTTCGGCGGCCGAGGCAGTCGGGCCGGAAGGAACCTCGGTCTGCCCGGGGTGCGGAAGGAACGAGTTTCTTGCCCCGAACCAAAGCGGCTCGCGGCGACGGAGATCGCGTATTTCTTCGGACGGCCTGCTCCATCGTGTGGCCACGGGCGACCAGGAGGCGGTACGCCTGTGCATTGCGCGGTATGGCGGCTTGGTGTGGTCGCTGGCCCGACGTGTCGGGCTGTCCGACGCCGAGTCCGAGGACGCGATGCAGGAGGTCTTTACGTCCATCTGGCAGAACGCCGGGCGCTACGACTCGTCGATCGCTTCGGAAACTGCGTTTGTCGCGACGATCGCCCGGCGTCGGCTGATTGATCGACGCCGAAAGGTCGGGCGGCGACCCGTCGCCGCGTCCCTCACGGAAGAGATCACCGGGGGCCCGTCGGCCGCGCCGGCCGGGCCTGTCGAGGCGGAGGAGACTTCGAAGAAGGCCGTGAGCGCGCTCACGAGGTTGTCCGACGAACAGCAGCGGGTGCTGCGGCTGTCCGTCTACGAAGGATTGTCCCATGAACTGATTTCGCGGGCCACGGGGTTGCCGTTGGGCACCGTGAAGACTCATGCCCGTCGCGGGCTGATTCGTCTGCGGGCGCTCTTGGCCGCGGATGAGGCGGAGGACGGCGAAGCGACGGACCGTGACCGATCACGGGCTTCGGAGGTTGGCGCATGACAACCCATCCTCCGACTCTCTCCGTCCGAGACGACCGCTTTGACGAATTGCGGGCGGCGTACGCGCTGGACGACATGTCCCCGGCGGAGTCCGAAGAACTCGCGAATCTCTTGGCGGATGAGCACGACGATGATTCCTTTGACCGTGCCGCCGTGTGCGTCTTCCTCGCTCACGAAGCGTCGACGGGGTCGGCTCCGATGCCGGAGTCGGTCTCCAAAATGCTGGCGGCTACGGCGGTTGGTTGGTGCGCCGCCCGAACGACCGGACTCGGGGCTGCCGCTGAGGCGGATCGGGTTCGCCACACCCAACCCGATTCCGATCCGACCGAACGGTTTCGTCATCGGCGGAGGTGGCGAGTTCCGACCGCTTTGGCAGCAATGGCGTTCGTGCTGGCGGCCCTTCTTGCTGCGGTGTGGCCGGCCGTGTGGGGCGGTGGTGGGGGCGACTTTGTTGTGGAAAGGGCCGGTCTGGTCAATTCGGCGGCAGACCTTGTGAGGTGGCAGTGGTCGGGCTGGGACAACCCGGCGATGGACGGGGTGTCGGGTGATGTCGTGTGGAGCGACGATCGACAGCGCGGATATTTGTCGCTCAAGGGGTTGCCCGCGAACGACCCGACGGTGGAGCAATATCAGTTGTGGATCGTTGATGCGCGACGGGGCTTGGGTGCCCGGTTCAGCGGCGGCGTTTTCAACGTGAGTGGGTCGGGTGAGGTTGTGGTGCCGATCCGGAGCGAGCTGAAGGTGGACCGCCCGCAGTTGTTCGCGGTGACGGTCGAAAAGCCGGGCGGCACCGGGATTTCCGATATGACCCGGCGGGCGGTGCTGGCGAAACGACCGGGATGACGCGTACGCGATGCGGGCTGAACACGCCCGCCGACTACGATCGATGACCATGTTTACGGATGCGAGTTCTCCTACCGCAGGTGGGGCCGGAATTGGAGCCGGATGCGGGCCCGGACGAAGCGGTGGATCGGGCGTGACGCTCGCGTTGCCTCAACTGCCGAATCCCTCGACCCGCGGAATCCGTAAGTCCAAGGCCTCCAAGTGGCGGGCGCTCGTCCTCACGCTCGTCCACGTCATCATCGCCATACACATTGTTCAGTGGATGATCACGGGTCTGACGGTCTCCCCCGTTGAGCCATCCGAAGCCATGTACACGCTCGAAAAGGGCGAGGTCAATGCGGGGTTTGTATTTTTCCTTCTCGCGATCGGGTCGACGCTGATCTTTGGTCGATGGTTCTGCGGATGGGCGTGCCACGTCGTCGCGTTGCAGGACGGCTGTTTGTGGCTGATGAACAGGTTGGGCGTCAAGCCCAAACCTTGGCGCACACGGCTGCTGGTCATCGCGCCGCTCCTCCTCGGCCTCTACATGTTCGTGTGGCCGACGGTCTTCCGGGAGGCTGTCGCGCCGCTGGTTGCCGGCAAGGAATGGGCGATGGCCCTCGGCTGGGCCGTCCGCCCACCCGCCCCGCATTTTCACGCGGCGTTCATGGTCGAGGATTTCTGGGCGACCTTCCCCCCGTGGTACATCGCCGTCCCTTTTCTTATGGTCTGCGGCTTCGCCACCGTCTATTTCCTCGGCTCCAAGGGCTTCTGCACCTACGGCTGCCCGTATGGCGGCCTGTTCGTCCCCGCCGATCGTCTCGCAATCGGTCGCATCGTCGTCAATGACAAGTGCGACAGTTGTGGGCACTGCACCGCCGTCTGCACCTCGAACGTCCGCGTCCATCAAGAGGTCCGCGACTACGGGATGGTCGTCGATCCTGGCTGCATGAAGTGCTTGGATTGCGTGAGCGTCTGCCCGACCAATGCGCTTTCGTTCGGCTTCGCCCGGCCCGCGATTCTCAAGAAAGCCCGCACTCCTGAGGCCAAAGCCAAGAAGGTTCGCCGCCCCGACTACGACCTCTCGCTCCGCGCCGAGTCCATTCTGCTTTTGATGGGTTTCGGCCTGTTCTACGGCTTTCGCGGCATGTTCAACCAAGTGCCGATGCTGATGGCGGGGGGCATCGCGGCGATCGGCGTATTCCTCCTCTACAAGGCTTGGACGGTCTTGCGTATCGAAAATGTGCGTCTGCACGGGTTTCAATTGAAGAGGCGGGGCCACACCACCGCCGCGGGGTGGATGTTTGTTGTTGTAGCAATGGTCTACGCCTTTTCGGGTGTGTGGGGTAGTTGGGTCAAACTCAGCCTGTGGAGGGGGGATCAGCTCGATGCGCGGATCACCGTCCCGTATGAACGGGTGATGAGCGAGGGGTATGTCCCGGATGAGGAGCAACGTCGGATTGCCCGAGCCGCGATCGGGTACCTCACGCGGGCCGATTCAGTTCTCCGCGGCGGGGCCGGGTGGTCGCTCGCGGCGAAGTTTCCGCCTCGGCTTGCCTGGTTGCACGCGGTGGTGGGGGACCGCGATGGGGCCCGCGCGTGGATTGAACGGTCCCTTGGATACGAGAATGCCAACGAACAACTCGCTCTCGACCTCGTCACCACGATGCGGCTTGGGGGCCGGAGCGAGGAAGACATCGCCGCCGCGCTGGCGGGCGTCATCGAGCGGAATCCCGACCTTCACCAGGTGCGGATGATGGTCGCGTTTGAGGCGGCCCAGAGGGGCGACCTCGCTTCGGCGAATCGGCACGTTGAGGAGGTAGTCGCGCACCTTGATGAGAGCACGCCCGACGCGGTGCTGGCGGCCTTCCAACTGCTGTCGGGCTCGGGCCGGACGCCCGAGGCCCTCAGGCTTTTGGAGTCTTCGCTCACGGTCAAGGCGCTCAAGAAATCGGTGCCCCTCCGCCTGACCCTCGCCCAAGCCCTCTTTGCGTTGGGCCGGAAAGATGAAGCGGTCGAACGGATGAAGGAAGCGGCGGGTCTGGAACCCAACAACCCGGTTCATCTGCGGAGCCTGGCCGGGCTGCTTCAGTCGGTCGGTCGAACGGAAGAAGCGCGGGAAGCCGAGTCTCGGGCGGAACGCTTGGAAGAGGCGCCCACAAGGAATCGCTGAACACCGCGAGGCGTGCTTGGCGGACCGCGCCGACTGGGATATACTGACTCCTGCGGGTTCTTCATGGACCCGCGGACGTCTGGGCGATTGGCGCAGTTGGCTAGCGCGCATGCATGACACGCATGAGGTCCCGAGTTCGAGTCTCGGATCGCCCACTTT
>CAZJXA010000178.1:0-6913 GCA_964549785.1 uncultured Phycisphaeraceae bacterium
CCGCCGCCGCCGCCACCGCCGCTACCGATCTGCAACTCGGGCAGGGGCTTGAGGGCTTTCACCGAAAGCGAGACCCGCCGATTGCTGGGGTCGATCTTGATGATGCGGACCTGCACGACTTCGTCGGGCTTGAGCACATCCTCGACACGGGTCACGCGCCGGTGATCCAACTCGGAGATGTGAATCAACCCCTCGACACCCGGCGCGATCTCCGCGAACGCGCCGAACTCGGCGATTTTGGTGATCCGGGCGGTCACGTCGGCGCCTTCCGTGATCGCGTTCACGGCGGTCGCGAAGGGGTCGCCCTGGACCTGCTTGACACCCAAGCCGATGCGGTCGTTCTCCCAGTCGAGTTTGAGGATGCGCACGTTGATGCGCTGACCCTCGGTCACGAACTTGGCGACGGCCTTCTCGCCGAAGCCGACGCGGTCGTAGGTGAGGTCCGAGAGGTGAACCAGCCCGTCCACGCCGCCGATATCGACGAACGCGCCGAAGGGCATGATCTTGCGGACGGTGCCCTCGATGGTCTGCCCTTCGACCAGGCTTTCCTTCAGTTTCTTGGCCTGCTCTTTACGCTCGACGTCCAGCACTTCACGCCTGGACAGAACGATGTTTCCCTTGCCGCTGCGGTCGACCCGCACCACGGTGCACTTCATCTTCTCGCCGACAAAGACGGAGGGATCGACGACGCGATCGCCGCCAACCTGGCCCATCGGCATGAACGCGCTGTGGCCGGAGACTTCCAGCTCCAGCCCGCCCTTGTTGTGACCCGTCACGCGGGCCTCGACAATCGAGCCGGGTTCGAGCAGTTCCCACGATGCTTTCGTGACCGAACCGGGGCGCGAGCACACGAAGATGCGCTCGGAAGGCTCGAACTTGTCGACCACGACTTCGAGATCGGTCCCCACGACCGGAAGCGACTCATCGGGGAATTGCAGGCGCGGCACCACACCGAGGCTCTTGGGACCGAACTCCACGAAGATGTCGGACGGCCCGACCGAGACGACCTTGCCGGTGCGCCGCTCGCGCCCGGCCTCGACCACGCGCGGACCACGGATGCCGGCCGGCTTGGCGGCCCGGGCCGCCGCGGCCTTCTCCTGGGCCACCTCCATGTCCTTCATGGCGGCCTCGATCTCGGCGTTGATCTCGGCGGAGAGTTCGGTGGTGGGGTTCGCGGAGGGCGAATCGGTGGTCGAGGTCGAATCCTGCGGGTTCATCGGAAGGGTGCTCGGGGGGAGACATTCGAGGCCGGCATTACGATCAAACACCCGACGGGCCGGAACCTCGCGTTTTCCGTCGGGAGGGAAGTCTATGGCGGGCAGCCGGGCGCGGGTGGTGCTCCGGGCGCGGCTCGGCCACGCGGCCGTTCAGTTTGTCACGGGAGCGTCACAGGGCCCGCTTGACGGCCTCGACGATTCGTTCGGCGGTGCGGACGTTGGCGAAGCCGGCATCGGCGTCGATCGGGGGGCGCTGGCCGGTGCGGACGGCGTCCAAGAACGCCCGAATTTCCATCACGATGGGTTCGGCGTCGTCGACCTGCAGGTCTTCGATATTGATGAGTTGATCCCACTTGAGGCTGGTGAGGTCGAGGCCGGTGGCCAGTTGCTCGCGGACCTCGCGCATCTGGATTTCGTTGCCGGTGCGGCGGATCATCGTTCCTTTTTTGGCGCCGTAGTCGATCTTGATGTAGGCGTTCTCGCCGGTGATGCGGGTGACGCGCTCGGTCTTCATCGCGAGGCGGCTGGCGGTCACGTTGGCGACGCAGCGACCGTTGGGGCCGTCAAACTCGAGCCAGGCGTTGCACAGGTCTTCGTGCTCGGTCACGACGGCCACGCCCGCAGCGCGGATGAAATCGGGCTCGCGGCCGCCCATGAGCATGAGCACGACGTCGATGTCGTGGATCATGAGGTCCATCACGACGCCGATATCGACGCTGCGGAACGTCATGGGGCTGACGCGAAAGACCTGCATGAAACGCGGCACGATGGGCTGGCCCGAGGCCGCGGCTTTTTGCATCGCCCGCATGACCGGGTTGAAGCGTTCGATGTGACCGACCATGAGGCAGGCGCCGGTGGACTCCGAGAGCTCCTTGAGTTGCTGGGCAGTTTTGACGTCGTGGGCCAACGGCTTTTCAATCAGGCATCCGACGCCCGCTTTGAGAAGGGGTTCGGCGGTCGCGTAGTGGTAGATGGTCGGCACCGCGATGCTGACGGCGTCCACTCCCGCATCGATCAACTGTTCAACCGTCTCGAAGCCGCGGCAGTTGAACTTGGCGCACACCTCGGCGCGACGCTCGTTATGGGTTTCGACCACGCCCACGAACGAGCAGCCCGCGAGCTCGGAGTACACCCGGGCGTGGTGACGACCCATCCGCCCGACGCCGACCGCGCCGACGCGGAGTGGCCGACCCTCGAAGCGGTCGGCCCGCTCGGAAAGTATCGACGGAATTCCGACTCTCGTGGCAGTCATTTGGAGCGTGCCTCACAACGCAAACACGGTGAACGGTGCGACGAAAAGCGTGAGCGTCGCGAGAAGCGCCGCCGGGGGCGGGGCGTCCGCACAACGCGCGGCGGACGACCGCCTCTCCGGTCGGGCTTGCCGGTCGGAGTTGTCCGGCCGGTGTCGCCCGATAGCCGGATGGGGGCTACTTGGTCGCGGCGTCGGTGAGTGCGGTTGCGAGGACTTCCTTCTTCTGGAAACCGACGAACTTCTTGACGACCTTGCCCCCCTTGAACACAATTACCGTGGGGATGGCGGTGATATCGAACTTCATCGAGATATCGCGGTTGCTTTCGGTATCGACCTTGCCCACCTTGGCCTTACCCACGAACTCATCGGCGACTGCCTCGATGACCGGAGCGAGGTTTCGGCAGGGGCCGCACCATTCGGCCCAGAAATCGACGAGGACGGGCTCCTCGGAGGAAAGAACCTCGGTTTGGAAGTTGCTGTCGGTAAATTCACGGACGTTTGCGTTTGCCATAAAGACTCCATTCCCCGACAACCCGTCGTCGGGGAAACTCGTGGTGCTCAACGACCTCCTTGCCGCGGAAACCGGTCCTGGCGAAGGGTGCCAGACCCGTGCGGTTGAGCCGATGATGCTACGCCGTGGGCGGGAACTTTGTGCGACGGGCGCGGCAAATGCCGAACAAATATCGAACGGGGCGGGGGTTACTGCGCCGAGGACCGCGGCCTGTCACTCGACAGGCGCGGCGGTGCCCGAGCGGAGTTCCGGCCCGCGTATGGTGGATTGGCGGGCGTGGCTGGCCGAGCGGGAGTGGAATTGGAGAGGACGATGCGTATGGATGGCGAGACGTTGCTGATACTGAACGTGGTACTTTCGGCGTTGGCTGCGGTCGCCGCGGCGGTTGCAGCGTGGATCGCGTTGCGGACGCGAACGGCGCCTGACTCAACCGCCTTGCATGAGCTGGTCGAGGATACCGGGAAGATCCGAACGATGGTGGAGGTCGTGGATCGGGCGGTGCGGCTGGAGGCCGCCAGCGGTCGGACGGAAGCGGCCGGTTCGGCGAAGGAATTGCGGGAGGAAGTCCGGGCGACACTTGGCGGGATGTTGACGCAGATGCGCGGCACCTTGGAACAGATAGGCTCGGCCCAGCAGGGCGGCTTGGAAGGATTTTCAAACCGGCTGGCGGCGGCGGCGAGGCTGAGCGAGGAGTCGGCGAAAGGGCTGCGGGGCGAGTTGCTGGCGCAGACGTCCGCTCTGACGGAGAACACGGCGCGCGGCCTCGACACCGCCGCGACCCGGCTCGCTGCGGGCATCGTCGAACTCAAGACCGAGGTGGGCGGATCTCTCAGGGCCTCGGCGGAGTTCCAATCGAAGGCGATTGAAAGCCTCAAGAACGAGCAGCGCGGGTCGACGATGGAGTTCATGGGCACGGTGCAGAACGCGCTGGTGCGAATGACGGACGAACAGACGAGGCGGTTTGATGAGTTCTCGAAACGGATCGGCTTGCTGACGGAGCAGCAGGAGCGGGCGGCGGATGGGCTGCGGGCCACGATGAACACGCAGTTGGCGGCGATCCAGAAGGATAACGAAGCGAAACTGGATCAGATTCGGCTGACGGTGGACGACAAACTGAGCAGCACGTTGAACCAGCGTCTGGGCGATACGTTCAAGCAGGTGACGGACCAACTGGCGAACCTCCAGAGCGGGCTGGGCGAGATGAAGTCTCTGTCGGCCGGGGTGACGGATTTGCGGCGGGTGATGACGAATGTCAAGAGCCGCGGGACCTGGGGTGAGTTCCAATTGGCCAACCTGCTGTCGCAGGTGCTGACGCCGGATCAATATGTGGCCAATTTCCGGTGCAACGAGCGGACCCAAGAGATGGTGGAGTTTGCGGTCCGGCTGCCCGGAAAGGCGGAGGACGGGAGCGAGCCGGTGTGGCTGCCGATCGACAGCAAGTTTCCGACGGCGGATTATGAGCGGCTGCTGGCCGCGGCCGATGCCGGGGATGCCGACGAGGTTTCGCGGGCGGCCCAGGCACTGGAGAACCGGGTGTACGACCAGGCGAAGGCGATGAGCGCGAAGTATCTGAACCCGCCGCGAACGACGGACTGGGGGATTCTGTTTCTGCCCACAGAGGGCCTGTACGCCGAGGTGCTGCGGCGGCCGGGTGTGGTGGAGATGCTGCACCAGGAGTGCCGCATGAGCGTGGCGGGGCCGACGACGCTGGCGGCGGTGCTGAACGCGTTTCAGATGGGCTTCCGGACGATGGCGATTCAGAAGAAGAGCGGCGAGGTGTGGAAGACGCTGTCGGCGGTCAAGTCGCAGTTTGTCATGTTCCGGGAATTGCTCGACAAGGCGAAGAAGAACTTGGACAAGGCGAGTGGCGACTTGGATGATGCGAGCCATCGCACGCGTCAGATTGAGAAAAAGTTGCGGAAGGCGGAAGAGTTGCCGGCGGGTGAGGCTGAGCGGTTGCTCTTGCCGGGGGCTGAAGAGGTCGAATGAGGCCAGCAGGGGGGACTGGGGGAAGTGTCGTTTGACACAGTTGCGATGTATCGTCCGGGTCGTTTTGGTACCATCCCCTCTTCGCCACGTTCAGCATTCGTCTTGAACAACGGCCTCATAGGAGATTCTGTCATGCGTCCCTCGAATCTATCCACGTTGGTCGCCTCCATGCTAGTTGCCTTTTCCGCCGCGTCCGACGCCCAGGTCGTCAACGTATCGCAAACGCGGACGCTGAGGGCGACCGGAGGTGGGACGGTGTCGGAAACCAATTCCGGAGTCGGGTCGTGGAACCGCACTGTGACAAACTTCGACCCGATGTTTGGGCATGGTGGCGAAGCCGGAATGGAGTCGTCGATTTCAACGACTCACATCAGGGCGAGCGGGAGCACGCTTGCCCGCGACGCCAATCAGGGATTCGCCGGAAGCGCCTCGTCGTCAATCGTCGCGACTTTTGATGTTGTCGTCGACACGCCCTTCCGCCTGAACGGTTCATGGAACACCGACTTTGACTTCCACGCCCAGAATCCGGCGGTGAGCTTTCGCTTCGAGCGACTCTCCCCGGCACCCGAGGTGTTTCACGCCTCGGCTTTTTCGTTCGATTATTTTGCGGGAACTTCGGTCACAAACGGTTCCGCAGCGCTCAGCGGGAACCTTCCGGCTGGGCGCTACCGCATCGCAATGTCGCACGCAATGGCCGTCTTCGGCAACCCGGGCTTTTTCAGCGGGGCGACCTCCTATGCATTTGACCTGCAAACTCCGCCCTGCGCGATGCCCGCCATAACAACCGATCCCGTCGCCGGGATGGCGTGCCTTGGCAGTCCGGCAACCTTTACGGTCGTTGCTTCGGGGACAGGCCCGCTCAGTCACCGCTGGCAAGTCGAAACCCCGTCCGGCACTTGGTCAGATCTCGTGGACGGCCCTTTCTCGATCAGCGGCGTGCGAACATGCGCGATCATTTCGGGCGCGCGTTCGCCGGCGCTCGTGGTCGGCACGACGTGTGCCGCCGGACCCGGCTCCTTCGCCGGGATGGCGGTGCGAGCTGTGGTCACGAACGACTGCGGCACGGACACGAGTGCGGTGGCCTCACTCGCAAACTGTGCTGGTGAGGATCCTTGCATTAGCGACGTGGACCGCGACGGGGACACCGATTCCGACGACGTGATCGTTTTCTTCGCAGCGTGGGATCTGGGGTGCTGAAGAATGCCCCGATCCTTGTCCGTGCTGACGCCCGACACATTCTTTAATTCTTACACATGTCGCGCTCCGGAGTATTCACCCCAGCCCGGCAATTCCCTCCACCTCGAAGCCGCTGGGTCGCATCGAGCATCATCCCGACAACCGGATTTACAGCACCGCTTGCCGGCGGCACCGCTTCAACGTTGAGCCCCGGACGCCGCGCGATCGAAGATCGAACTTCGGTGGGATCGAGATGTTCGTCATCGATGGCTGAAGACTTCACTCCGTCGCCCGAAATGGTGGCCTCGCGGGTTCGCGAGGCCGCGGCGTTGTTTTCAGCAAGGTTGGCGGGTTGGGCCGCAGCGCGGCTGGTTTGCGTTTTATGAAGCTGGTTGGGGGAGGTTGAGTTCGAGGGAGTCGGCGAGGGATTCGAGTTGGCTGAGGAAGGTGTCGATTTCGTCGAGGTCGTCGGGGGTGAGGGGAGTGGCGTGGGCGTTGTCGTTTTGAAGGGCTGGGGCGAGAGGTGACGGGGCCGGGACGGGGACAGGAGCAAGGGCGGGAACAAGGGCAAGAGCAGGTGCCGCGGCAAGAACGGGCACCGGAAGGGGAGCAGGCTGGGAAACTGGCGTCGCTGCAGGAACCGGGTTGGCGAAGGGTTCCGCGACAAGTGCCGCGATGGGGGCCGCGATAGAAGGAACCGGAACAGCCATAGGAGATGTTGGGCGAACCACTGAGGTTGATGGGGCGGACTGCACACCGGCACCGTTG
>CAZJXA010000179.1:0-6898 GCA_964549785.1 uncultured Phycisphaeraceae bacterium
GTCAAAGCCTCACGCATCATCTACATACTCGATTGTTCGGGCCCGATGACGAGCAGCCTGCCCTGGGTGAAAGAGCAACTTCTGGCCTCGGTCGCCGCGCTGCGCGACGGTCAGTCGTTCCGCGTGCTGGTGTGCCGACGGAAGGGCGACACCACCGCCACGATGGTGTGGAACGACTCCTCGGACTCGACCAACGCCTTCTCCCAAGGGGGCCTCCGTGCCATCGCCCCATTGCGAGAGTGGCTCGATTCATTCCCGCCCGAGTTGGCCACCGACACCCCCGCAGCGCTGCGCGCGGCCTTTGCCCAATCCCCCGAACTCGTCTTTGTCCTCACCCGGAGCATCCGCCGCTCCATCACCACGCCGGCCGACGCCGACGCCATCCTGGCCGACCTTGACCGGGCCAATCCGGGCGCCCCCGGTGAGCGACGGTCGGTCGTTCGCATTCTCCAGTTCGTGGACGAAGACCCGACCGGTCTGCTCCGCGCCATCGCCACGTCCCACGGCGACGGGCCCGGTTCCTACCGCGTGATGACCGAAGACCGAATCAGCACGGCCGACAGCCAATGATCCGCTCAACCCATGAGTCCCATCTCTTCCATCGTCCTCGTCGTCCTCGCACTGCTTCACCCGGCCAACTCGACCGGCCAGACGGCCCTGCCAGATTCGCCGGTCGCCGCCGCTCCAGCACCCTCCGCGATCGACTTCACGCATGTCCGCGCGCTGTGGATCACCCGGTACGACTATAAAACCCGCGCCGATGTCGAGCGCGCCATCGCCGGTGCCGCGGGCCTTGGGATCACCGACGTCATCTGGCAAGTCCGCGGCCAGGCCGATGCGTTCTACGCCAGCGCCTTTGAGCCTTGGGGCGAGGAACTCTGCACCCCCGGACCCGCTGGCGAACCCATCCCCCCCGACTTCGATCCTCTGGCCACGGCCATCGAAGCAGCCCACGCCCGCGGCCTGCGCCTGCACGCCTGGCTCAACGTGATGCCGCTGTGGAAGGGCAAGGTGCCTCCGCGGTTCGCCACCCACCCGTACCTCGCACTCCCCGGCCTGCGCCTCAGAGACTTGGCGGGCGAGGAGCAACCCCTCAACGACCACTACGTCATCGTCAACCCGGCCAACGAAGACACCCACACCTATCTCGCGGCCGTCGTCAGCGACCTCGCCTCCAAGTACGCCATCGACGGCCTCCACCTCGACTACATCCGCTTCGTCTCCGACACGATGGACAAGTCGAAGGTGTATCCCGGCGACCCGGCCACGCTGGCCGCCTTCGAGCGGGCAACCGGATCGCCCTTTGCCCGCACGCCCGAGGGCGTTATGGCATACCGCGCGTGGCTGGGCACCCGCATCACCGCGCTAGTCGGGGCGATCGCCGACGCTCTGCATTCGGCCCGCCCCGCGGTTCCTCTCACCGCCGCGGTGTGGCGCCACCCCGACCTCGCGCGCGACACCTACCTGCAGGACGCGCCCGCTTGGCTGCACGCGGGCACACTTCAGCACGCCTTTCCGATGATCTACACCGTCAACGACGATCAGTTCCGTTCCGATCTTGACGCTTGGACTGCCGCCGCGCCCGCCGGCACCATCTCGCCGGGCCTGGGAACCTATCTCCATCCCGCCGATCAATCGCCCCGCCAACTCGACTACGCCCGCGCGCGCGGCATCGCCTCCACCGCCCTTTTCGCGTACAACGCCCTCTTTGATTCCGCCGACCCCAATCAACTCAAGACACCCGCCGCACGGGCCGAGCGGGCCGCCCGCCTGGTGGCGCTCGCGGCGTATCTGAAAGCGCATCAGACGCCGTGAATTTTTCACTCGGGATCGATATCGGCGGAACCTCCGTCAAGGCCGCGGCGGTGGTCGGTGGGATCGGCCGCCTGACCGAACGCCGGACCTATTCCGCGCCCGGTGCCGCCGTCTCGCTCCCCACGATCTCGGAAGCGCTCCGGGCCGCCTGTCTTCCGCTGATCTCGCGCTACGGACCCCCAGCGACCGTCGGCCTCTGCCTCCCGGGCCTCTTCGACAAGCAGCAACGCCGCATCACCCGCTCCGTGAATCTCCCCGCCCTCGTCGACGCGCCGGTCGATGCATTGATCGCTCATGCACTCGAGATGGTCCCCGCGCCCTCAATCTTTACCGACGCCCACGCCGCGGCGTTCGACGCTTGGACGCTCGAAGCCTCCGAGGCCCCGGAAGGCAGCGGCCGCTGGTTCATGATCTCGATCGGCACCGGCGTGGGCGCGTGCGTGCTCGACGACGGCGAACTCCTCCGCGTTTCCGGCGATTCGCCAGGCCACTTTGGACAACTCGACGTCTCGAATCCCGCTGACGCTCCGCCTCCCATCGGCCCCGATGGTGGTCGCGGCTCGCTTGAAGGCTACATCGGCGTGCCCGCGCTCTGCGCGGGTCACGGCTGCGCTCCCGGCGACGCCGCGGCGGCCCTCAGCACCGACCAACCCGCGCTCCGCGCCTTGGCCCGGGCGCTCCGTATCGCCCACGCGATCTACCGGCCAAATCACGTCCGACTCTTGGGAGGGCTCGGAATCCGTCTCGCCGGCGCGCGGGAGCGGCTGGAGGCCCTCGTGAACGATCAACTGACGTCCGTGGCCAGACAAGGGTGGACCCTCGGATTCGGATCAACCGACTTTCACGCCGCGACCGGATCTGCGAAACTCGCTTCCAGGATCGGCTGACGCCGGCGGGATGTCAGGACGTGGCTCCGGTCACAAAAGATCGCGACCGCCCGTACCATCGCCTCCGTGAAGAAACTCATTTTCGTCGTCGCCGGTCTGCTGGGAAACTCATTCGCGCTCGGCCAGAACATGGCCTGCGAGAAGTACCAACTTGATAACGGCATGACCGTTATCCTGCATGAAGACCACACCCTCCCCGTCGCCAGCGTCAACATCTGGTACCGCGTCGGTTCGCAGGATGAACCGCCCGGCCGCTGCGGTTTCGCCCACCTCTTCGAGCACCTCATGTTCATGGGCACGAAGCGTGTCCCGGGCAACCAGTTCGATGTCCTCATGGAAACCGGCGGCGGGGCCAACAACGCCAGCACCGATTTCCATCGAACCAACTACTTCTCGTGGGGACCATCCAAACTCCTGCCGACCTTGCTCTGGCTCGACGCCGACCGGCTGGAGGACATGGCCCTCATGATGAACGACGAGAAGTTGGGCAAGCAACGCGACGTCGTCCGAAACGAACTCCGTCAGGTCGTCGAGAATGCCCCTTATGGCAAGTCCGGCGAGGCCATCTACCGCCTGCTCTATCCGCCGGGTCATCCCATGCACCTGGGCGTGATCGGATCGCACGAAGACTTGATCGCCGCGACCGTGCCCAACGTCCAGGACTTTTTCGCCACGTTCTATACCCCCAACAACGCGTCCCTCGTGGTCGCCGGCGACTTTGACCCGGCCCAGATCAAGCCGCTCATCGAAGGCCTTTTCGGCACGCTTCCCAGGGGCGGCGAGGCCCCCCGCCGCGCGATCCCCGCCTCCACGCTGGACCACGTCGAACGCTTCACGATGATCGACAAGGTTCAACTCCCCAAGATCATCATGGCGTGGCCGAGCACGCCCGCCTTCCAGGAGGGCGACGCCGAGCTCGACCTGGCCGCCCGGATTCTCGCGGCCGGGAACGCCTCACGCCTCTACCAACGGCTGGTCGTCACCGACCGTTCATGCGTCGACGTCTCCGCCTCCCAGAACTCGTTCCCCGTCGGTTCGTTCTTCTCCATCGAGGCCTACTGCACACCCGAGGCCGACCTCAACGCCGTCGAGGCCGCCATCGATGAAGAAATCGCCCGCCTGAGCAGCACCCCCGCCGCGAGCGCCGAAGTTCAGCGCAACGTCAACGCCGTGGAACTCGGGGTCCTCGCCTCCTTGCAATCCATCGAAGCCAAGGCCGACCAACTCAACGAGTATCAGTACTACCTGGGCGACCCAAACGGCCTCGAGCGCGATCTCAATCGCTACCGCTCCGCAACGCCCGCCGAGATCACCAGAGTTACGGCCACCACGCTCCTCCCGGGCGCCCGCGCCATCATCCGCGTCCTCCCCGAAGAACCGGATCGAACTCCGTCGCCCCGCGACACCCGTCCCAAAGAAGCGCCCGCGGCAACGTTTGCGATTCCCGCCCCCACGTCGTTTACACTGGATAACGGCCTCCCGGTGATGCTCTGGCCCCGTAACGACCTTCCGCTGGTCGCCGCGACCCTCCTCGTCTCCGGTGTCGGCCCCCTCGACCCCGCAGCGCACCCCGGTCTCACGGCCCTCACCGCCTCGATGCTCACCGAAGGCGCCGGTGCCCTCGATTCCGCCGCGTACGCATCAGAACTTCAGTCACTCGGTGCCTCCGTCCGGGCCAGCGCTGGCGAAGAAACGTTCGAACTCTCGCTCCTGGGTCTCAAACGCACCTTCGATCGCTCCGCCCGCTTGTTCGCTGACGCGGTCCAGAAGCCCACGCTTGCCCCCTCCGACTTCGACCGCATTAAAGTGCTGACGATCGAAGGGCTCGAGCAGGAGAACGACGAGCCCCGCATCATCGCCCGCAAAGTCGCGATGAAGGCGATGCTCAACGACGCCCATCCCTACGCCGTGGCCTCGTCCGGCACGCCCGAGTCGGTGGAAGCCATTACCCTCGACACCGTCAAGTCCCGCGCGGCAACCCTCGCCACGCTGCAAGGTGCCATCCTGCTCATCTCCGGCAACCTCACCGAAGCCGAAGTGAAGTCAACCTTCAATCCGCTCTTCGCCAGTCCCCGGCCCGCAACCCCGGCTCCCGCTTCCACCGACTTCTCGATCCCCCCCGCCAAAGCCAAGCGCCTCATCATCGTCGACCGTCCCGGCGCCACCCAGACGATGATCCTCCTCGCCATGCCCGGGGTTTCGTATGAAGACCCCCGCCGTATCCAACTCGACATGCTCAACACCATCTTCGGGGGCAGTTTCACCAGCCGTCTCAACCAGAACCTCCGCGAAGACCACGGGTACACCTACGGCGCCCGCTCCACCTTCTCGATGGAGCCGTCCGTCGGCTTCTTCACCGCCGGGGCCAGCGTGCAGGCCGAGGCCACCGGCCCAGCCCTCGCCGAATTTGTGAAAGAGTTCGACCGCATCCGGGCCGGCGACATCACCGCCGATGAGGCGGCAAAGGCCCGCGAAACCGTCCGCAACGACGCCGTCCGTGCCTTCTCCGCCGTCTCCGGGGTTCTCGAAGCCGCCGCCCCCCTGATCGCCTCCGGTCTCCCGTTTGAGACCCTCTCCCGCGACTTCGCCTCCATGAATCGGGGCGACGCCAAAGGCCTCAACACCCTTGCGGCCCAAGCCGTCCCCTTCGATCGGGCCGTCATCGTGCTCGTGGGAGATCGCGCCGTGATCACCGCACAACTCAACGACCTGCCATTGCCCAAGCCCGAGTTCATGACACCCGAAGGCACGGCCATCGCGGACTAATCGTGGCAGCCTTCCGACATCACCGATCGCGGTCTGCCGGCTTCATGAAGTCAGAACGTCATCGCGGTGCTGCTCTCGCGGACCACCAGTTTGGTGGCGAGTCTGATGCAGGTGGCGGGGGCGTCGCGGTTCTCGATACGGCGGACCAGCATTTCGACCGCCGCCACACCGACCTCTTCCATCGGCAACGCAACCGACGAGAGGGTCGGGCGGACCGACTGGGCAAGCCGGGTGTCGTCAAAGCCGATGATGCGCAGTTGATCGGGAACCCAGACGTGAGCGGCCTCGGCGGCCCGCAGGATGCCGCAGGCGATCTCGTCGTTGCCAGCCAGGATCGCGGCTCCGGTCAGCCTCCCGCGGGCGTGGGCCCGCACGGCCCATTCCTTCCCCCACGCGACGGAATACTCGCCGTACGCCACCTGCTCGGCGCTCGGCTCGTGGCCCGAGCGCCGCATGACCTGCTCGAAGGCGGTCGCGCGATGCTGCGTATCGAAGTTGGTTTTGGGGCCACCGACAAACACACAGCGCGAGGGTTCGACCCACCGCAAAAGGTGTTCGACGGCCTCCTTGGTGCCGCGCTCGTTGTCGAGGACGACGCTGTCCTTGCCGCGCGACGAGAGGTCCAGATCAAGGGAGACACACGGGAGGGCGGTTTTGACGACGTCTTCCACCAGCGGGTCGTGGGCGTCGTCGACCATGACGATCATGCCGTCGATGAGCCCGGTGCCGAGCACCCGGTCCCGCCGCGAACCGTCGGGCTTGGTGGTGATCGAGGTGATCAGCAGGTGGTATCCAAGCTTGGTCGCCTGTTGGTCCGCCCCTTGCAACATCCGCGAGAAGAACTCGCCGTGAAACCACGGCAGGGCCACACCGATCACGCGGCTCTCGCCGGCGGTGAGTACCTGGGCAAACGCGTTCGGAACGTACCCAAGCCGTTGCACCACCGCCTGCACCCGCGCGAGCGTGGCCGCGGCGACAACCGAAGGCGTGTTGATGACGCGGCTGACGGTCGCCATCGAGACGCCCGCCGCCTCGGCCACATCGCGGATCGAGACCGCCGCTCGTGGTTCGGGGCCATTGCCGCCGCCGGGGCCGGTTGTTCCAGGACGAGAATCGGGCTTGTTGTGCACGGATGGAATCTTACGTCGGCAACGCGGCGATCAGGCACTCGATACGGGAATTCTGGTCTGCAACGACGCAGGACGCATGCGCGACTTGGGCGGGCACAACCACGGTGAGGCCGGTCGAGAGAGGCTGCGGTTCGTACTCCCCATCGTCGGAAAAGAGAGAACCGCGTCCTTTGATGACGGTCAGGGCAAAGCAGCCGCTCCCGTGGCCGACCGGAGCGTCGTTCTCGTCGGACGTCGACACCCGCCACACCCGGAAGAACTCGGTGCTGAGGACGTCGCCGCCGCCGCCGCCCCCACCCC
>CAZJXA010000180.1:0-6782 GCA_964549785.1 uncultured Phycisphaeraceae bacterium
TGACCCACGCGACCGAGGCAAAGGGATCGGAACCGGCGGTGGTGAACTTGCGTGTGATCTTCATGTGATGCGACCTTTCCCGATAATCCGTACCAATACCCAATACCCAACGCCCCGCCGCGTGCCTGAATGGCTACCGCCTAATCCACTTTCGGCAACGTCAAGCCGCCCTGATCCTGGTATTTCCCGCCCTTGTCGGCGTAACTCTTCTCGCACACCTGATCCGCCTTGAGAAAGATGAACTGCGCCAGCCCCTCGTTCGCGTACACCTTGGCCGGCAGCGGCGTCGTGTTCGAAATCTCCAGAGTCACCTTGCCCCGCCACTCCGGCTCCAGCGGCGTCACGTTCACGATCAAACCGCACCTCGCATAGGTGCTCTTCCCGACGCAGATCACCAGGATGTCTCGGGGGATCTCGAGGTATTCAACGGTTTCGCAGAGCGCGAAACTGTTGGGCGGGATGATGACGTGATCGAGACCCAAGGCCTCACAGTCGATCTCCACCATCAGATCATCCGTAAAGTTCTTCGGGTCCACAATCGCCACCTGACCCGTCTTGGGGGTCGGCGTAAAGATTTTGAACCGCGGCCCCACACGCACGTCGTACCCGTAACTCGAAACGCCGTACGAAATCTTGCCCGGCCGCTTGACGGCCTGCTCGAAAGGTCGAATCGAGATTAAGGCTCGGATTTGTGCATCACACAGAACGCCCACGTTTCAGCGACCTCCAGACTTGAACCGAACAGACTGCGACCATTATCCTAACGGAAGTGCGGTTGGGATTCCATCGTCAACGGGGCTCGCGTTTCACCGAGACCGGCGGTCGGCGGGATTATGCCACCGACCGGGTGGTGAGCATACCACGACAGGTTGTGGTTGCAAGAGAATTATTCCACCAAATGGTGTGTAAGGACGGTGTAAAACGTGTCTTTCGATCACAAACTGTGATTCAGACAGAACTTGGAATGGGGAGGGGATTTTCCGAACCCAACACCGGCCGTGGCGGTTGACGGAAGATCGCCAGGCTGTTAGGGGCCGCGTTCCCACGGCGGCGGTCGAATATTCACCAATCTGGTGACCGCTCGACGGCCTTCGCGAGCATTTTCGCGTACATTTCGTCGGTTCGTGGATCGGCCGGTGCCAGCGTGTGCGGGCCAGTCGCTATTGGAGTACCTGAATGCTGATCGCCCCGCGGGCTTTGACCCGTCACGTGCCCGTTTTCATGATTGTGTTGTCCGTGGTCACGTTGATCGGCACCTCATGCGGGGGCTCCAAACCCCGGCCCCGGCCGATCGCCGCGAACGAAGTGATCAAAGAGTTGCCGAATGTTCCGCCCGCGTTGCGAGGGACGATCGGTGCGGTCGCGGAGTTTAACGGTGTGACCCCGGTCCTGGTGTCGGGCTACGGGTTGGTGGTCGGCCTCAAGGGGACCGGCGGGCTCGAACTGGACGAGCGGATCGCGGTCACGATGGAACGCGAGATGGCGATCATGGGGATCGGACCATCGGGCAACGAAGGGACGCCGCTGGCGGGCAAGACGCCGCGGGCGGTGTTGCGTGATGCCAACACGGCGGTGGTGCTGGTGCAGGCGGCGGTGGCGCCGGGCTCTCCCGAAGGGTCACGGTTTGATGTTTTTGTGCGGGCGGTGAACGCGACCAGCCTCGACGGTGGGACGTTGTGGACGACCACCCTGCGGATCGGCAACGCGAACGTCTTTGGCGATGCCCAAGCCCAGTCGATCGCGAAGGCCCGCGGGCCGGTTTTCGTAAATCCTTTCGCGGAGGTCGCGACGGGCGATCAGAGCATTTCGCGACAAGGGGGCCGGGTGCTCGATGGCGGGCTGGTCACCAATCCGCTGGGGATCGAACTGGCGCTGTACAACGAGAGCCACGCGTTGGCGCGTTCGATTGTCTCGGCGATCAATACGCGGTTTCCGCCGCCTCTGTCGGGCAAGGGCCAGACCGCCCGGGGTCGGAAAGCGACGAGTATCGAATTGACGGTGCCGAGGGCATATCGGCACGAGGCGGGGGTGTTCTTGCAATTGGTGCGTCACCTTCGCACGGATTCCCGAGCGGGTGAAGAGGCCGCCCGGCAGTACGTTGAAGCCCTCAAGACCGATCCGATGTCGGCGAACGACCTCGCGTGGAACTTGGAAGCGATCGGGGGGAAGGCCATCCCCTTCCTTCGGACGCTGTATGACTATCCGGATGTGCTACCCCGGCTAGCCGCCTTGCGGGCGGGGGCCCGGCTGGATGATTCCGTAGCCGCCGAACACCTCGCGAACCTTGCTAAAAGCGGCTCTGATTCGGTTCGCGCGGACGCCATTTCGCTGCTGGGGCGCCTCGATGGCGGCCCCAAGGTGGACGAATCGCTGCGGGCGTTGCTGACGGAAAAGGAATTGCCGATCCGCATCGCGGCGTATGAGGCGTTGGCGGGACGGGCCGAACGCGTGCAGGAAACTCGCCTGGCGCGGCTGAACAGCGATCCGAGGAACCCCGCCTCTCCGAAACTCTCGCCAACGTACATCGAGGAATTGTCGAAGATACGGCTGCCGACGGGGATGATGCAAGGGGTGACCCGGCAACCCGTGGCGGGATTGTTTTTTCTGGACGTCGTGGGCGGAGGGGAACCGCTGGTGTACATCACCCAGCAGGGCACGCCGCGGATTGTGCTCTTCGGCGATGACCTCAGAGTTCGGACGCCCATCACGCTCTCGGCGTGGAACGATTCGCTGCTGATCAACGGAGAGGCCACCGACGAGAATCTGCGGGTGTACTACCGGCCGGGCGAAGGGCGGAAGGGAACGACGCAGACGGTGCCGTCGGATCTGCCGTCGTTGGTTGAGTTTCTGGCGCGAAAGTCGTCTCCTTCCGATCCCCGGCCGGGCCTGGGCTTCAGTTACTCGGAGGTGGTCGGTGTGCTGCATGAGCTCTCGAAGGCCAGTGCGCTGGCCGCGGGCTTCGCGACCGAAACCGACCGACTCAAAGCCCAGTTGCTGACCGCCGTGGAACCGATCGGTGTTCGGGAACGACCGGAGACGGCGAGCGAACGTGAGATTGTGATCTTCCGCCAGCCCGAGGCGACGTCTCCATCGCTCCGACCCGGGCTGCAAAGTGTGGATAAACCGTCGATTGTGCCGATTGCGCCGCCGGTTAAAGAGAAAAAGTAGCGAGCACTACGGCAATCGGCGCACGACGAACGCTTAATAGAGTGTTCCCACACCACCGGGAGTGTACCGTTCGGGTATAGTGCCCAATCTGTAGTCAGAAGTTGACTTCAATCGGGCGCGGCGGCAGGCTGTTTTCGGCAAGGAAGCCCGCTCTGTGAACGGTGATGGGAGCGTTCCCGCGACAGGAGGTTGCGATTTTTATGCGGCTCGTACGGCTCACGCTAAATGGTTTCAAGAGTTTCGCCGACCGGACCGAGTTCACCTTTGATCACGCGGTGACCGGGGTGGTCGGGCCCAACGGCTGCGGCAAGAGCAACATTGTCGACGCGATCAAGTGGGTGCTGGGCGAGCGTTCGAGCAAGAGCCTCCGCGGCACCGAGATGATCGATGTGATTTTCGCCGGGTCGGCGTCGCGGAAGCCGATGGGGATGGCGAGCGTTTCACTGACGTTCGAGAACCCGGTCATCGAGGAGTCGTCGGGGGCGCGGAAGGCGGTTTCTCCGATTGCGGCCGCGGGCGACAACAGCACCATGACCGACCTTGAGCGGCCCGTCGACCTCGCGGACGAGCCCGACGATGGAGGGATCATCAGTCGCGCCGGAGTCCGGCGTGGATTGCCGGTCGACGCGGACGTTGTTGAGGTGGAACGTCGGCTGTATCGCGACGGGACCAGCAAGTATGTGATCAACGGACGGACCGCGCGGCTGCGGGATATCCGAGAACTGTTCCTGGACACCGGCATCGGCGCGGATGCGTACTCGATCATCGAGCAGGGCAAGGTCGATGCCATGCTTCTGGCGAGCCCGCAGGAGCGGCGGACCATCTTTGAGGAAGCCGCGGGGATCGCGAAATACAAGCAGCGGCGGATCGAGAGCCAGCGAAAACTCGACAAGGCCGAGACGAACCTGAGAGGCTCGCGGGAGGAGCTGGAGAGCACCGATCGACGCTTGAAACTCGTCCGAGGGCAGGCCGTGAAGGCGCGGCGCTTCAAGGAAATCGATGAAAGCCTGCGGGCCTGGCGGCTGGCGCTGGCGTTCGAGCAATACGACGACCTGCGTCAGCGGCTGGCAGGGCTGACCTCGCGCCAGGCGGACCTGGGAGCCATTCGCGACGAGGCAGGGCGGGCGTTGGGCGAGCTCGAAGGAGCCCGCCAGGCCGCGGAACTGGACCGGCAGGAGAAAGTCCTCGCCCACAAGACTGTCGAGCAGGCGCGGTTGTCGGCGATGCACTTGGCGCAACAGGCGACCCAGCGGCGGGCGATGCTGGAACGGGCCATCGATGAGGCGGTGCGTCAGAGCGCGAGCGACGCCGCGCGGCGGAACGAACTGCATCAGCGTGTGGTGGCGACGGAATCGGCGATCGTCGAGCAACGCGAGAGTTTGGCGGCTTTCGGCGAGCAGCTGGGGGAAGCAGAGCGGGGCCTGGCCGAAGCGGCGCACGCGCGGGCCGCTGTGTTGGAAGCACTTAACGAGCGGCGGCAAGCGGCCTCGCAGCGGCTCGCAGCGGCGAATCGGATCGAGCGCGAGCGCATCGGGCTGGTGGCGGCGGCTCAATCGGACCTGCGCCGCGCCGAGAGCGTGCGGGAGCAGGTCGAGCGCCTGTCCACCAAGGCCGGGCGGGTTTCCGAGGAGCGGGCGGCCTTGACGTTGGCGTGCGGCGAAACCGCGGCGGCGCTGGCCGCGAGCGCTGCGGCGGTAGCCGAGATCGAGGCGGCGGTCCGCGGGGTGGAGGCCCGGCTGGCGTCGCTGGGCGCAAGCCGGAGCGAGCGTTCGTCGCGGGCGGCGACATTGGAGCAGGAACTGGCGCGGCTGGACAGCCGCCGATCGACGTTGCAGGAGATGGCCGACAACCGCGCCGGGTTCGCGGACGCGGTGCGTGACGTCCTGGACCGTCGGGCGGCCGGGAAGGGCTTCGAGCGGGTTCTTGGGCCGCTCGCCGATCTCATCGCGGCCACGACGCACTCGGAGGTTGCGGCGGCGGTGGAACTTGCGCTCGGGGACGAGCTGCAATCGCTGGTGGTGGCCAACCTGGACGGGTTGCCGAACGAGGAGGAGCGTCGGGCTCTCAACGGGAGAGTCACGTTTCTGCCGCTGGCGGGCTTTGCGCCCGACACCGGCTGTCCGCTCGACGTTGAACTCAACTTCGACGAGTCGTCGTCGCGGGTCGTGCGGCTGCGTTCGATGGTGGCGGCACGGCCCAAGATCGAGGGTGCGGATTCGTTGGCGAACGGCATCGAGGTTCTGCTCGACCGCCTGCTGGGGCGGACGCTGTTGGTCGACGATATTGATGCGGCGATCCTGCTGCTGGCGGGCCCGTTGTCGGCCCCCGGGGCCGGGCTCGCGGGCTGGCGGTGTGTGACCCGTCGAGGCGAAATTGTCGATTTCGCGCTCCGCATCACCGTGGGTCCGCCGACGGTGGGTGAGGGTTCGAGCGGGCTGTTGCGGCAACGGGCGGAACTCGAAACCCTCAGCCGGCAGGTGGCGGACCTTGGCACGCGGCTCTCCGCGGAGCGCGATGCGCTGCGATCGGTCGATGCGGAGGCGGCGGAGCTGACGACCGAAGCGGGGTCGCAGCGTTCGCGGATGGCGCAGCGGCAGCGCCAGGGATTCAGTGAACAGAGCCGGCTGGAACGCCTGAGCGCCGATAACGCCCGGCTGGGGCGAGAGCGGGACGCGATTGAGCAGGAGTCTGCGCAGCAGCAATCGCGGCTCGACAAACTCGAGAAGGACCGCCTCGAAACGGAACAGCGGGCCGAGAGCCTTCGCCGGCTGTATGAAGAGGAAGCGGCCGCCGCGGCGGCATTGGAAGCCCAAGCCGCGGAATCACAGGCGGGCGCGGACGCCATCAACGAGCGGGTGACGTCGGCCAAGGTGTCGGTGAGCCGGCTGGGAGAGCAGGCCGGTGCGGCGCGGCGTGAAGCCGCGCGGCTGGAATCGACGCGTGACGACATGACGCGTCAGGTCCGTGAGGCCGCGGCGGCGGTCGAGCGGCTGGAGGCACGGATCGCCGAGCATCGGACGCAAATCAATGAAGCCGCTGGTTCGGCTGAACACGCCTCGCGGGAGGGAGTCCGGCTGTCGGGCGAGGTCGATGTGGCGGGCGCGGCGGCGGCGGAAACGGGACGGCGGTGCGATGAGTTGAACGGTTCACTGCACGCCGCCCGCAAACGGGCCGGTGAACTTGATCGCGACTGGCACGCCCTGGAGGTTTCCCGGCGCGAGGTGGAGGTGAAGCGGGAAACGCTGGAGGAGCGGACGCAGCAGGACCTGACGCTTGACCTGCCGATGGAGTATCCGGAGTACCGGGCGGTGATGGCGGGGGGCGATGTCGACCGGATCGACGTAGGGCTGGCGACCGCCGAGATCGATACGTTGCGGGACGCGGTGCGGAAATTGGGCAGCGTCAATCTCGACTCGATCGTCGAGGAAACGCAGCTCGCGGAGCGGAACGAGGAACTGGTGCGGCAGGTCGCGGACTTGGACACGGCGCGGGTGACGCTCTTGGAACTTATTACCCGGCTCAACGAAGTCAGCCGGGAGCGCTTCTCGGAGGTCTTCACGCGGATTCAGGAGAACTTCGGGAGTCAGGACGGGGTGTTCCGGCAGTTGTTCGGC
>CAZJXA010000181.1:0-6754 GCA_964549785.1 uncultured Phycisphaeraceae bacterium
GGAATCGAACCTTCAACCTTTGGCTTCGGAGGCCAACGCTCTATCCAATTGAGCTACGAGCACCAGATTTTCAGTGCCCGATGCTACGATCGCCGCCCGCCGCGGGCAACTCTGGCCGGGGGCCTTTGCTCTCAATCCCGCTTCAGGACGGCAATCGCCAATCGCCTCATGCCCGACCCCGAACCGATACACCCGCCAACGCCGGTTTCCCCCACCGTCCAATCCGCCCGCTCGTTCGCGATCGGTGCCCCCGAGATTGCTCCGCATGCCTTCACGTTTCTCAACAGTTTCTGCACCACCATCCTGACCACCGCGATTTTCTTCCTCACCAAGAACGCGTATGACTTTTCGCGCACGATGAACTTTGCCTTGGCGGTGCTGTTGGGCGTTACCTACATCGTCGGGGCCAAGTTCGCGGGTCCGACGATTCGTTGGACGCTTCGGACGATTCCCGGGTCTTCATCCCGCGGCATCCTCGCCATCCTGATGGTCGCCTTGACGGTCTTGTGCATCATTCCGTTGGCGGTTCAGCGACTGTGGCCGGGGTCGGGGACGTGGCCCATCTGGGTGGTGATCGGCGTGTACAGCCCGCTGACCGGGGTGCTGTGGCCGCTCGTCGAGAGTTTCATCGCGGGTGGCAAGCGCGGTCGGCGGCTAGTGCGTTCGATGGGCCTGTGGAACGTCAACTGGTCTTCCGCCGGCGCGATCGCGTCGATCGCCTGCGCTCCTCTCGTCGCCGGTTACCCGCTTGAAGGCATGGCGATGTTGGGCGGCATTCACCTCGCCTCCGTCATCTTTCTTCGTTTCTTTCCGCCGAACCCGGCCCCGCACGGCGATGGGTCGCACGAGCCCCATCCGCCCCATTATGCGGCCTTGCTCGTCGCATTCCGGATGCTGCTGCCGGCGTCGTACGTCGCTTCGAGCGCGCTGATGCCGCTGCTCCCCACCCTCACTGAGAACCTGAACGTGGTGCCGGTGCTGCACACAGTCATCACCGCCATTTATCTCGCCACCCGCTCGCTCACGTTCCTGGGCTTCCAGTTTTTGCGTGGGTGGCACGGAAGGTGGTGGCCGGCGATCGTGTGCCCGACGTTGCTCATCGTCGGGTTCGCGTTCGTGGTTTTCGCCGGCCGCAGCGCCGATGCGTTCGGCGCTGCTGCGGGGTGGACATCGCTCATCGGCGGCCTGATCGCCTTCGGCGTGGGCATGGCGGGGATTTACTCCGCCGCGCTCTATTACGCCATGGAGGTAGGGAATGCCCAGGTTGATGCCGGCGGGGCCCACGAGACGCTAATCGGCGTCGGATACACCATCGGGCCCGCGTTGGGGCTGGGGGCGGCTTTGGCCATCGACGCTGGTCGGTTGGCTCCGGGTGCGTTTGAACCTGTTGTTCTCTCGGGAGTCGCTCTGGTGGTGGTCGCCGTGGCCGTCGTGGTCGGTGCTCGCGTCCGACGGGAAACCCGCGTGAAATAGAGCGCCGGCCCCCCGGTGACGAACCGGAGTCCGAAAACACCCGTAGATGTCGGCGGGAGCCGTTATGATGACCGTGGGGTCGGAGTTTCGTCGTGGGCGCATCAATGTGCTCGGGAGCGATGTCCGATTGAGATCGGCCAAGAGATGGATCGTCCGCCCGGTGGGCGGCTTCCGGTTGTCTCGGGGTTGGTGTTCGGAATGGCTTGTGAAGGCTGATGTTCCGAGGGCGAAACGGATTTCCCTCGCCGAGGAGATGGGCGAATGAGTGAGAACTGTCGGGGTGGCAGCGTTGGACGTTTGATTGTGGCCGCGGGAACGTGCTTGGCCGTCTTCGCCGGGCTGGCGCAGGGCCAGTTTGACGGGGCGAAGTCCCCCACCGCCGCCGCGATTAGCACTGCTCCGGTCGCCGATGACTGGTCTTCGCGGATATGGGCGGCCGGACGGGGGGGTGACGAGGCCGCGTTCTTGACGACCTTGGGGGCACTATCGCGCGAACACGGCGCGGACGCCGGCACCGCGATCGGTGGTCTGGCTGCATCCGGGGAGCAACTTCGGGCCCACTTTGCCCAGCGCGAGAGCGACCGTTCGTCCCGCGCCGCCGAACTGCAGGAGGAACTTGGCAAACATCTGGCGGAGCCCGAAACCGACCTGATGCTCGCCAAGTCGCTTCGGTCCGTGATCGAACTTGAGATGATCGCCATCAAGAAAGGCGAGACGCTGGCCGATCCGCGGATCAGCCCCCTTATTGCCCGCGCGTTGGTCGCCGCCCACGCCGCCGAGGCTCGCGGCGAGATTCTTAGGGCGAGTGAATTGTTTGTTCTGCTGAACGCGCTCTACGAGGAACCGGGGACGTATCTGCCGGATGTCGAACGGATGAACACGCGGCTCTCGATGCTGCGGCTATACGCCCCCCGTCGGCTCTATGACATGCGTGTCGAGCGCTCCAAGTTGGTGGGCGAAGAGAGCAAGATGGCTCCGTACAACCCGCTCGGGGACGATTATACGGAGAAACTAAAGGACATCGACCAGACCATGGTGCTGCGAGCCGTGGCCCGCTCGGTCCTCCATGTGGAGAAGCCCCGTCTGACTGATTTACTCGTCGGCGGATTGCTGAACGTGCGGACGCTGCTCACCACCGCCGATCTCGATGCAACGTTCCCCACGTTCGCCGACGATGCCAAATCGGACGTGATGCTGGCCTTTCTGGATTCCGAGATTCAAACGCTGAAGCGCACGCCGCCGATCAGCGATGTCCGGGACGTGAATAGCCTGATCGACCGCATGAAGCGGGCCAACAACGCATCCGTCGACGTCCCCACCCAAGTGCTTCTGCACGAGTTTGGGAACGGGGTCATGTCACCTTTGGACGACTATTCGGTGGTGATCTGGCCGGATGAGGTCCGACGTTTCGAGAAGAACACGCAGGGCAAGTTTGTCGGCGTCGGGATCCAGATCGAGTACGATGAAACCTCGAGGATCCGCGTTGCGACCCCGTTGGAGGGCACACCCGCGCAGCGGGCGGGCGTTCACACCGGCGACGTGCTGATGGCGGTGAACGGGCAGAACGTCTACGGCCTGACGCTCGACCAGGCGGTTGACGTTATCACGGGCCCGGCCGGGACGCCGGTGACGCTCACGATGGAACGAAAGAATCCGGACGATGCCGAGGCCAAGCCAGAAAGCATCGACTTTGCCCTCACCCGCAGCATTATTAACGTCATCACCGTGAAGGGCTGGAAGCGTGTCAACGCTCGCGAGGACGGCTGGGACTGGTTCATCGACCGCGAGAACGGCATCGGGTACGTCCGGCTGCTGCAGTTCACCGACACCACCACCGACGAATTGTCACGGGCTATTTCCGACATGCAGGCTGTGGGCCTGAAGGGCCTGGTCTTCGACCTGCGCTTCAATCCGGGCGGGCTGATGGACCAGGCGGTGAAAGTGGCCCGCAAGTTCATCGCTGCTGAGGGCGAAATCGTCATGTCGCGCAACTCAGCGGGGGTCATCGAGAACCCCGAACGCACCCGCCCCGCGCAGGCGGTCCTCGCCAGCACTCCGGTGGTGATGCTGATCAACGAAGGCTCGGCCTCGGCCAGCGAGATTGTGTCGGGTGCGGTCTCCTGCTACAGCAGGACCGGCGACGCGGATGTGCTGCTGCTGGGCGACCGCAGTTTCGGAAAGGGCAGCGTCCAGAACGTCTGGCGTCTCACGTCCGCTTCCCACTTGAAACTCACCGTCCAGTACTACATGCTCCCCGACAAGTCGATCATCCACCGCCGCCCGGGCGCTTCGACCTGGGGCGTTGAACCCGACTTCACGGTCGATCTTCTGCCCAAACAGATGACCGACGCCCTCACGCTCCGCCGCGATGCCGACATCATTCCGATGAACGAGAACGGCATCATCGAAGGCGAACTGGCGGGGCGGAAGAATCCGGACGACCTGATCACCAAAGGGACCGACCTCCAACTGGAAACCGCGCTCTTCCTGCTGAAGTCACGGACGCTTCAGACCCCGAACCAGGCGCTGAAGGGCGAGTAGTACGAACTTCATTCACGTTCTGGGCTCGATCCGAGATGAGATGGCTCGCCGCCGGAACGCAGAATCTTCGTAGAAATCCGTGGATTGAGAGCACACTCAAGTGAATCCCTTCGGTCTCTGGGATCTCTGACACTCGGCGGCGGGTGCGTGTTCGAGCGCGCGAAGTGTCCCAGGTGCATAAGAACCCTTCGGCCAGCCGCCGACGCGTGAACGCGCCGGCAAAATGAAAGCGGGCAAGACGTAAGGAATGCCCTTCGAGATTCTCGGACGGGTATCCGATTGGCCGTATAACCGGCTGCGTCGCCCGAACTCCCGACGGACGTTCACGATCGTGCGTGCGGGCACTACGCCCGGCGGGCCATCGGCCGCGGGGTGCCCCGGAAGATCATTACGTTCTCGTGAAGGAACGATGGAATCTTCGGACTCTTCAATCGTTCGGCGAACGCCCGCGCAGCGGCGTCGTCGAGCGCATACGCCCGCGCGGCAAATTTTTCAATCCAGTAGGTCTTGGGCTGCTCGTTCACATGCCCCTGCCCACCCTGCCCGGGCTTGGCCGCTGTCACCACGAGCAAAGGTGCCACCGCAACCATGTAGTCGACGAACGCGTCCGCCAGGGAGGGAGGAATGTGTTCGGCGACTTCCAGGCTGAAGCCAAGGTCAAAGGTTCGCGTCGGCGCTGTTTCGGGCTTCGTTACATCAAAGGGGCGAGCCTTTACGCCCTGCAGCCTTGCGATCGTTCGGCCCAGGCGGGCGTATTCGCCCGCATATACCTCCAGCCCGCGACGCTGCAACTCCGCCGAGTATCCGCCAGCTCCGCAGCCGATGTCCGCGACCGTCTTGACATGCCCGAAAACGGAACAGACGGCGTCCGCGAAAACCGGGGCGCTCAGCCGAGCCACTCGGAAAAAGAGGTAGAAGACCCCGGGGTTATAAATCAAGGCTTGGCTGCCGATACGCTCACCAAAGCGCGAAAGAGCCAACGCCGCCGCGAGACCTTTGCCGCCAATGATCGCCATCGTTGCGCTCTCCTCGAAGATATCGTTTCAAGTTTCCACCCCGGACGGTGACGACCAAAACGCCTGATCAGTATCCGGAGTGCCGCGCGACGCGATTATCCATGGGGACAAGCACTCGCAAAGAGTGAACAGGGTAGGCAGGACGGGCTTTGACCGGCCGGAGAGAGACGCCACCAAAGCGTCGGAAGTCGACCTCGGCGTCGGCTGCCTTCCCCCAAGGTGGTCCGCCGAACTCCCGACGGACGTTCAAGCGTCGAGGCTATCCTTGGCCCCTTTCGCTGATAGCCCCAATGACGACCGCCGAACCATCGACGACGAACCCCGGCCCGGCTCCCCTGGCCAGTGTGGTGATTTCGACCAAGAGTCGCAAGGACGAACTTCGCCACGCCCTGAAAAGTTGTGTTGCCCAGGATGGGTTTTCCACCGGCGAGATCGAGGTTTTAGTCATCGACGACGGTTCGACCGACGGCACCGCCGACGTCGTTCGATCGGAATTCCCTGACGTCCGCTTGGTGCGCTTTGAACAGTCGGAGGGCCTGATCGTCCAACGGAACCGGGGCGTCGAGCTCGCGCGGGCCCCGATCGCGATCATCATCGACGACGATGCTCTCTTCTCGACCCCGAACGTCGTCCGGGGGATCGTCGCGGACTTTGACCACGCCCGCGTCGGGGCGCTCGCCGTCCCGATGCACGACATGTGCTATCCAGATACTTCCCTGAAGCAGCGGGCTCCGGACGACCATGACGTCTGGGTGATGGCCCACTTCAAGGGGACCGCCCAGGCCCTCCGCCGCAGCGTCTTCCAACGGGTTGGAGGCTTTCGGGCTTCGTTGGTCCACCAGTGCGAGGAAATGGATTACTGCCTGCGGATGCTCGCTGCGGGGTATGTGGTCCGGGCTGGCCGGGGCGATCCGATCCACCACTTTGAATCGGTTCGCCGGGACAAGACGCGCCAGATGCGTTTCAACGCACGGAATCACATCCTGGGACTATGGCACAACGTCCCCATGCCGATGTTTTTGTGGCGGCTGCCCGCGGTCGTCGCCCAGATCATCGTCTTTGGAATCCGGCTGGGTTATATCAAGGCTACCGCCCACGGCTTCTGGCAGGCGTTCAAGGGGATCGTGAGTGGAAAGGAGCCGCGCCGGCCCGTCACCGCCGACCAGTTCCGGCTCTTCCGCCACCTTTGGAAGGCTGCGCCGATGCGGCTGGCCGAGCTTCCGCTCGTTTCATTCCCGCCGGGCCAGCCACTCGATGTCGCGGCACCGTCGATTGCTTCCCACTCACCCACTACGGCGAAGGCTGAACCATGATCGACTCGCTCATCTACGACGTCGGCATGAATAACGGAGACGACACCGCCTACTACCTCGCGAGGGGCCACCGCGTGGTCGCCATCGAGGCTGATCCTACTCTGATCGAGGCCGGGGCCGCCCGCTTCGGCAAGGAGATTGCCGCGGGTCGGCTCACGCTGGTCAACTGTGCCGTCGGCGGCGAAAATGCCGACTCCCGGTTCTGGATCTGCCCTTCGAACCGCGTCTGGAATTCGTTTGATGAGGCCATTGCGAAACGGGGGGGTGCCGGTCACTACGCCATCGACGTTCGCGTCCGCCGCTTCGAGGACGTGCTCAAGGAACACGGCGTCCCGCTGTATCTAAAGATCGACATCGAGGGGCACGATCATCACTGTCTGCGGGCGATCGACCCCGCTGATCGCCCCCGCT
>CAZJXA010000182.1:0-6698 GCA_964549785.1 uncultured Phycisphaeraceae bacterium
CCCCACCTCCACCCCCAAGTGCGCTAGAACCGCCGCGCGGCCCGCCGGCTTCGGCCCTTCCAGCGTCGGCGCCTGCCACATGTTCGACCACATCCCCGTAGCGCTGCGCTTCTCCAGCAACACCCGCTCGCCTTCATCCTTCACCAGCAGCGCGGTATGCACCACGGCCAGCCGGGCCGGCGCCTTCTTGGGCAACGGAATCTCCTCCTGTGTTCCCCACTTCCGGGCACGGCAGTGGGCCCGCAGCGGGCACACGCCACAGGCCGGGTTCCGAGGCGTGCACACCGTCGCTCCCAACTCCATCAGCCCTTCATTGAACGCAGCAATCACCCCCAACCCGTGGGCCGCTCCCGCAAGCGTCTCGGCCCGCGGCCATGCGTAGTCGGCGGCCTCCTTCGAGCCGTGCCGCGCCATCACCCCGTCCAGCCGCAGCAAGACCCTCGTGACATTGCCGTCCACGATCGGCGCGTTCCTGCCAAAGACAATCGACGAGATCGCCCCCGCCGTGTACCGCCCGATCCCGGGGATCGTCATCAACGCGGGCGTATCCCGCGGCACGGTTCCCTCAAAATCCGCAACGATGCCCCGGGCCGCCGCGTGCAGCAGACGGGCCCGGCGGTAATACCCGAGCCCCGACCACGCCGCCAGGACGTCGTCCTCGGTCGCAGCGGCTAACGCCCCGATCGTCGGGAAGCGAACGATAAACGGCCCGAACTTTTCGAGAACCCGCGACACCTGAGTCTGCTGAAGCATGAACTCGCTCACCAGCGAGCGATACGCGTCCCGCGGCTGGGTCCGCCACAGGAGTGGCCTTGCCGACACCGCAAACCACGCGGTCAACCGTCCGACGATCGCGCGATCCCGACCCGATGGGCTTCGCGTTCGCAGCCCGCTCCCCTCCCCGGCCGCATTCACCCGGCTCACGATGCCGCCCGCAACACATCGGTCACCCCCGCCTTGATTGGCCCCCAGGCGTAGCCGTTGGCTTTGCTCACCGTGATCCATCCCTCGTGATGAATCAAGATGCCCGATACCCCCACCACCCGGAAGAGCGCCGCCGCGACCGGGTCGCCCGCCGCCTCCCCGGCACTGCGATAACTGCGGGACAACCGGGGTATCTCCGCGCCTCCACGAGACCCATCCCCGACCGGCGTCGGCGCTTTGTCGAGCACGCACTTCAGCGCGTTTGGGTTCGGCGTCTCACGAAAATCGGTCACGGTGTACGGCATCCTTTGGAACGCTAGCCCCGATTATCCGCGATGCCTCGCCCCGAGCCCCGAGCACGAATGCCCGAATGCCCGATGCCCCATCCCCAATGCCACGTCCCTCACAATCGCCCCTCGTCCCGGCGCGGCGTCCCGCGCAGCGGATAAACTCTCGCGGCGCTTGTCATCGCCTGTTTTCCTTGCCCGGAGTTCTTTTTCGCCGTGTTCTCAATCGACCGAATCCAAGGGCTCTTTGAGCGGCTGCCGTCGTACCCGCCCGTGGTGCTGGCGATCGAATTGTCGCTCATCTGGGTGGTTGTCTATTTAGTCGTCCGGTTCGTGCAAGGAACCCGCGCGGCCGGAGCCCTCAAGGGCGTCCTGGTCATCATGGTGGTCCTCGCGATTCTGGCCAGGGTCCTTGGGCAGGCCCTCACGTTCCAGCGGGTAACCCTTCTCTACGACCGGCTCCTGACGCTCGTCGCCGTCGGGATGCTCATCATCTTCCAGCCGGAACTCCGGCGGGCCTTGGTCCGCCTTGGCGAAGCCCCTTTCTTCCGCAGCACGCCCAAGGACATCGTCTTCATCGTCGACGAACTCTCAGAAGCCGCCGCCTTCCTCAGCAAGGCCAAGTTCGGCGCCTTGATCGTCATCGAGCGGCAGATCGGGCTCGCGGGGGTGATCGAGGGCGGCACCGTGCTCGATGCCGGCCTCTCGGCCCGGCTCCTCAAAACGATCTTTTTCCCGGGCTCCGCGCTGCACGATCTCGCGGTGATCCTGAAGGGGAAGGTCATTCATGCCGCGGGCGTCCAACTCCCCCTCGCCGAGCCTTCGGACATGCCCGATCCCGGCCTGGGCTCGCGTCACCGGGCGGCCGTCGGCCTCAGCAAGGAGTGCGACGCCCTCGTCGTCGTCATCAGCGAAGAAACCGGCCGAATCCGTATTGCCGAGTGGGGCCGCCTCAGCGACCCTCTGAGCCCGGCCGAACTCCGCGCCGAACTCTCCTTGCGGCTCGCCCGCGTCTCCAAACGACCCGCACGACACGACACGCCCCCGGACGAACCGCTGACCGCCGCCGAACGCGACTTGGGCGGCGACGGGATGCACGATCAGGCCTCCGGCGAAACCCTCGCGGGCGTCGAACTCACCGAGCGCGGGCCCGGCGACCGCGGCGGTGCGGACAACGGGGCAAATCCTCCACGCCGCTCCAAAGCGTGAGACCCTTGGCCCAACCCCCCGTGATCGATTTCTACTGCTCGCTTTTCATGAGGTTCAACCCATGTGGAACACGTTCAAGACCGTCCTGCTCGTCACCGTGGTGACCATCCTCATCTGGGTCTTCGCGGAGTCCGAGACCCTCCAGCCCGACGAAATCACCACCCAACTGGTCCTCAGCGCTTCCCCCACCGCCAACCGTGCGCTCGCGCTCGTCGGCGCTACCGTGGCCGGCGAGAACGGCCTCGTCTCCGCGACCGATCGCACCGTCACCATCTACCTTGAGGGGTCCGCCGCCGCCGTTGACCGCGTCAAGTCGGCCATCGAACGCGAGCCGCTCGCGATCACCCCCGACCTCCCCGCGTTCAAGGAACGTTCCGGAGAGTTCGACGCCCCGCTCCGCGAGGTCCTCCGCACCCACCCGCGCCTGGCGGGTTCCGGCGTCACCATCCAACGCGTCGAGCCCGAAACCGTCCGCGTCGTCGTCGATGAACTCGTCACCCGCCGCATGCGGGTCGAAGCCTTCCTCGCCGATGGGCAGTTCGACGGCCTGCCCGAGGTCCGGCCCGCCGAGGTGGATGTCGTGCTCAATAAAACCGCCGCCGATTCGCTCGCGGAGGACGTGAAAGCGACCGCCAACATCGACGCGGCCACTTCCGCGCGCGTCCAGCCGGGCCGCAAAGAAACCCTCAACGCCGTGCGCGTCCGCATCGCCGAACCCGCCGCCCGCCCCATCTTCCTGCAGGTCCGCCCCCAGACCGTCGACATCTCATTCGGGGTCCGGCCCCGCTCGCGCGAGATGCTCATCGCGAACATGCCCGTCGCCCTGCGAATCTCGCCCGCCGAGATCAACCGCTGGATCGTGGAAGTCCCCGAGCAAGACCGCTTCCTCGCCGACGTCGTCATCTCCGGCCCCGCCGACCTCGTCCGCCAGTTGGAGGAACGCGCCACCCCCATCGTCGCCGCGGTGCCCCTCAGCTTCGAAGAACTGGAACGCGCCATCACCCAGAAGGACGCCGTCTTCCCCGACGTGCCCGCCGGGCTCAAGGTCGACGTCGCCAACCGCATCGTCCGCCTCAAGATCACGCCGCGGCCGGAACCGGCAAAGGAATAGCACATGCTGCCCGGTCGCGGCGCGGCCGCGTAATCATCGAGCGACGCGCCCGGAACCGAGGGTCACCCGATTTTTCACGGAGCCCCGATGCACTCACGCTCGGGGCCCGCGGGCTCGTCACGGCGGGTTACCTCCGCGGCGTCTTGAATCCCTGGATATCCCACGCCAGCCCGACCCGGCTCATCAGCCAGATCATCATCCAAGTGGTGTCGATTTCCCACCACTTCTGGCCGTGCTTGGCGGAGCGCTGGCAGGCGTGGTGGTTGTTGTGCCAACCCTCACCGAACGCCACGATGGCCACCAGAGCGTTGTTGCGTGAATCGTCGGTCGTCTCAAAGTTTCGGTAGCCCCAGGTGTGGCCGATGCTGTTCACCATCCACGTCGCATGGAAGACCACGACGCCGCGAACAAAGATGCCCCAGACCACCCATGACCAGCCGTTGAAACCCATCCACTCGGCCGACCAGAAGAGCGCAACGCCCAGCAGGATGTTCGGCCACGCGTGCAGGCGATGGATCCAGACGTGACCCTTGTCACGCAGCATGTCCTTCGCGAACTGCTTGTAATCGTGCTCCAGCGCGTGCCGATTGAAGACCCAGAAAATGTGGGCCCAGTCAAAGCCGTGCCGCGGCGAGTGCGGATCGTTCGGCTGATCCGACTCCGCATGATGGTGGCGGTGTTGGCCGATCCACTGGATCGGACTTCCCTCCCACGCCAACGCCCCGCAGATGGTCAGAAGATACTCAACGACCTTCGGCGTCTTGAACGAACGATGCGTCAACAGCCGGTGATAGCCCATGCAGATGCCGAGGCTTCCGATCACCCACCACAGGAAGAAGAAGACACCGACCGCCGTCCACGAGAAAAACGCGGGCGACAGGGCAAACAACGCCCCCACATGGATAAGCCCGACACCACCGACGTTGATCCAGTCGATGCCGCGGATCGTGTCACGCCGCGTGCGCACCAGATGAGGGGCATGCACGGGCTCGAGCGCCGGTGCCGACACGCTGGGTCCACCGACGATGACGTCGGCCAACTCAGCAGCGTTGTCGTTTACAAAAGTTTTTCGTGACTTGACAGCCGAGGGAGGAGAAATGGTGGGCATCAGCATTCCGGTGAAGTCGGTGACAAAGCGGAGAAGAACTGAAGGTCGTGGAAGTTCTCGATAATAGGGGAGGTAAGGAGACGTTCTGTAGAAAGAGAGCATAACGCCCGCAGATGAAGAACCCATGAAGAGAGGGGGCCTTCCGTCTACGGGTGCCGCGGTGGGCGGTTCGTCAGGGTCAAGGCTATTCACCCAGATCGCCCTTCGAGCGGGTATTTCCCTACCCGACCGCCCTACCCCCGGCTGCACGATGAGCGACAAGGCAACGGCCCTCATGAGTGGCTATTCCCGGCCCATCCACCTACCCTTCGCTCCCTTGCGGGTTCTTGGGACGACCACACCCTTCGTTTCAGGGTCCGATGGAACCAGTATCCCCGTAAATCCCTGTATGTATCGAATCGCTTCGCTACTTTCCATGAGGGCCGGCCGTGAAGATCAAGACCGACGAAATCGCCAGCGTGATCAAGCAGGAAATCGAGCAGTTCAGCGCCGCGCTGGAAGTCTCCGAAGTCGGCCGCGTGGTCGAAGTCGGCGACGGTATCGCCCGCATCTACGGCCTCTCCAAAGCCATGGCCGGTGAACTCCTCGAGTTCCAGACCGACGAAGGCGCGGTCATGGGCCAGGTCTTCAACTTGGAACTCGATACCGTCGGCTCGGTCATCTACGGCGACTATAAAAAGGTCAAAGAGGGAGACATCGTCAAAGCCACCGGTCGCCTGCTCGAAGTCCCTGTGGGCGAAGCACTTCTGGGGCGCGTGGTCGATCCCCTCGGCCGCCCGATCGACGACGCCGGCCCCATCAACGCAACCGAGTTCCGCAAGGTCGACATCATCGCCCCCGGCATCGCCGAACGCCAGCCCGTTCACGAACCCCTCCAGACCGGCATCAAGGCCGTCGATGCCATGATTCCCATCGGCCGCGGCCAGCGCGAACTCATCATCGGCGACCGCAAAACCGGCAAAACCATCGTCGCCCTCGACACCATCATCAACCAGAAGCAGTTCTGGGGCACCCCCGACGCCGTCGTCTGCATCTACGTCGCCGTCGGCCAGAAGGAATCCACCGTCGCCGGCGTCGTCGAGACCCTCCGCAAGTACGGCGCGATGGACTACACCATCGTCGTCAACGCTTCCGCCGCCGACCCCGCGCCGATGCAGTACATCGCGCCCTACTCCGGCTGCTCGATGGGTGAATACTTCATGTGGCAGGGCAAGGAAGGCAAGCCCGGCTCGCCCAAGCACGCCCTGTGCATCTACGACGACCTTTCCAAGCAAGCCGTCGCCTATCGCCAGCTCTCGCTCCTCCTCCGTCGCCCGCCCGGCCGCGAGGCATACCCCGGCGACGTCTTCTATCTCCACTCCCGTCTGCTCGAGCGCGCCACCAAGCTCTCTGATGAAAACGGCGCAGGCTCCCTCACGGCCCTCCCCGTCATCGAGACGCAGGAAGGCGACGTCTCGGCGTACATCCCGACCAACGTGATCTCGATCACCGACGGCCAGATCTACCTCGAGCCCGAGCTCTTCTTCTCCGGTGTCCGCCCCGCCGTGAACGTCGGTATCTCGGTGTCCCGCGTCGGTGGTAACGCCCAGGTGAAGGCGATGAAGAAGATCGCCGGCTCCCTCCGCCTCGATCTCGCGGCCTATCGCGAGCTTGAAGCCTTCGCCCAGCTCGGCACCGAGCTCGACAAGGCCACGCAGAAGCAGCTCGACCGCGGCGCTCGAATGGTCGAGCTCCTCAAGCAGCCCCAGTACGTCCCCATGACCATCGTCGAGCAGATCATCTCGATCTACGCCGCATCCAAGGGCTTCATGGACGACATCGCCGTGAAGAACGTCGCGCAGTTCGAGAAGGACATGCTCAACTACTTCACAACCACCGCCAAGCCCGTCGCCGATGAGCTGACCCAGAAGAAGGCACTCGACGCCGACCTCGAGAAGAAGCTCACCTCCGCGATCACCAGCTTCAAGTCCGCCTGGAAGCCCGCGAAGTAAGCCCCGCCCGACCGCACAATCCGCCATCACACAGAACCCATGGACTGATGTCCATGGGTTTTTTCATG
>CAZJXA010000183.1:0-6685 GCA_964549785.1 uncultured Phycisphaeraceae bacterium
CCCGACGCCTGCGTTTCCGTCCACCAAGTTCCATTCTCTACGATCTCCTGATTCAGCGATCTTGAACAACGGGTACGGCCGAACCCGAGACTCGTCGTGAAGAGGGCAGAATTGGTGGCCAATCGGCCATCCATACCTAGGCGGGGAGCACTCGTGCTTCTTCCCGGCCGCGAACGTTCGTAAAAGCGAGTCGGACTGGTTTACCGCGGCCGAACGTGACCGGCGTGAACCAAACAAGCCCGAGGGCGAGCCAAAGGGAACGGGTCAAACGGCCCAAAGAGCCTTGAATCAAAGAAATCATTCGCGAAGCGGATGATCTCATGCCCGCATCTCCTGTATCCGGATGGAGAGGGGCAGGCGAGCGGTACGGAAGCGATCGCCCACACAGAGGGGTGGCGAGCCGCTGAAAAGTGTCGTGAACCCGCGACGGGTCGCGGCGGAAAAACCCTCGCAGGGCGTTACCCTCACCCCCAGGCACTTAATAAGAGCCGAAAAGTCGGCCAAAGTCAAGTCAGGATTTCGTTCACGGAGCGTCCGCGTTTGTTAGAATCGGCGTCCGGAGCGGATCGCATGAGGCCTGAGAGTGGTTTTGACAATCGGTCGGGTTCGTCAAGGACCGGAAACTTCTGAGCAAGATCGGACAGCGTGGCAAGAAAAAGCAAGGGTAATCCGAATAGTGTCAACCCTGCGGAAGGGCGCGGGGCGTGGCCGGACACCGGCGGCAACGCCCCCGAAGCGATGCAAATGTTCAAAGGATTGCCGGTTTCACCGGGGATTGTGATCGGACGCGTCCTCCTCGTGGACGACGACATCCGGCATGTGCCGCGGCGCATGGTGCAGTCGGAAGGGGTGAGGAGCGAGATCGCCCGCTTCGACCAAGTCGTTCGGGCGGCGATCGACGAACTCAATGAGGTGTACGCGAAGGCCCAGAAAGAAATGGGCGCGGAAACCGCAAAGATTTTTCAGTTTCATGCCGGCATGTTGAAAGACAGAAGCCTGATCGGGCCCATCCGGGCGATGATCGAGGCGGAACGAGTCTCGGCTGAGTACGCGGTGAGCCGGGCCTTCGGCGGGCTGGCGGACAAGTTTCGGGCCAATCCTAACTCGATCTTCGCCACCAAGGTCAATGACATCGAGGATCTCGCCCACCGGCTGCTCGACCTCCTGACGGGCGCGGGAGCGACCCGCCTGGCGAATGCCCCGCCCAAGTCGGTCGTGGTGGCGCGGGATCTGACTCCTTCACAGACGGCCGGGTTTGATCGGGCGCGCATCCTGGGGTTCGCGACCGACCTGGGAGGCCGAACGGGTCACACCGCGATCGTGGCGAAGGCCCTGGAGATTCCCGCGGTCGTCGGGTGCCAGACGCTACTGCGGGTCGCCCGCGACGGTGTGCCGATCATCCTGGACGGCGACCAGGGCGCCGTCGTGCTCAACCCGGATCGGGAAACGCTGGATGAGTACGGCCGGATGCTCGAGCAACGGCGGGTCTTTCGGCTTTCGGTTTCGGAAGTAAGTGGGCTGCCGTCGGTGACGACCGACGGCACGGCGATCCACATCGTGGGCAACATCGAGTTTCCCGACGAGGTCAAAAACGTCTTGGCCGCGGGGGGCGAGGGAGTGGGCCTCTACCGGACAGAGTTCCTGTATCTGACCCGGAGCACGGAGCCTACCGAAGCGGACCACTTCGAGGCCTACGCCCGCTGCGTGAAGCTGGCGAAGGGCACCGAGTTGACGATCCGCACGGTTGACCTTGGGGCCGATAAGTACACGCAGAGTCGGAAGGAAGTGCCGGAGCGGAACCCGTTCCTGGGGTGCCGGAGCATCCGCTACTGCCTGCGGGACCTCCCGATGTTCAAGCGTCAGTTGCGGGCCCTCCTTCGGGCCAGCGCGCTGGGGCCCATGAAGATCATGTTTCCGCTCATCACGAGCCTGGGCGAGTTCAGGCACGCGAAGTACCTCGTGAACGACGTCATGGAGGAACTGGAAGAAGAGGGGATCGCCTTCGACCGCTCGATCAAGTTGGGGATGATGGTGGAAGTGCCCAGCGCTGCGATCCTGGCGGATCTGTTCGCTCGCGAGGTCGATTTCTTCTCGATCGGTACGAACGACCTGGTGCAGTACACGCTCGCGGTCGACCGCACCAACGAGCGCATCGCCCACCTCTATAGCCCGACCCACCCGGCCGTGATCAAACTCATCCGGGACGTCGCGCGGGTGGCGAGGCGTCGGGATATCCCGCTCTCGTGCTGCGGCGAATCCGCCGCGGATCTGGAGTTTTCCCTGCTGCTGGTGGGTTTGGGCCTGCGGACGCTCTCGGTCACAAGTTCCTCCATCCCGCAACTCAAGCGCATGATGCGGAGCGTCAGCGTGGCCCAGTGCGAACGCGTGGCCCGCAGCGCGCTGGGGCTGGATTCGGACGTCCAGGTGGCCGCCCTCCTGCGCGACCGCGCCCGCGCCATGGTGCCCGAGGCATTCGAAGGCCGCGGCGTCGAATAGGTCAACGCCGATTACAGCCGCGTCGGTAACATTTCGATCGGACGGCGATCGGGAAGCAGGCCGCTTGCGACGGCCATCGCGAAGAAGGTGTCGAGCGCGGTCCTCTCCCGCGGGCCGACTTCGTACCGCAGCAAGGTTCCCAAGTAGCGGCGCGCAAGGTCGAGCGGCCACCCGCTCCGGGGGGAGTGGTGGGCGACCAGCCATTCCAAGCGGCCCAGATTGTGGCGCAGTTGGCGTTCGAGGAGTGAACGGGCGAGCGCGATCGTCGAAGATTCAGCGTGATCGGCCCGGCACATCCACATCGCGTACACAAAGGGAAGCCCGGTCAGCGTGTGCCACGCTTCCCCCAGATCCAGTTGGTAGGGATAGCGGGCCGCAGGCGGATGGTCGGTCACGACCTTGTCGCCGATCAGCAGCACCGATTCAGGCAAACGCGGGTCTCGGCTCGGATCGTCCGCATCGCCCGGGCCGTGAGATTCGACCTCAGGCCCCACCCCGTACACCTTGAGAAGGATCAGCCGGGCGAGCACCACCGACGTGTGGCTGTCCGTGTCGGCGTGCAGGATGGCGATGCGGTCGATGGGGACGGCGGAAAAGATGCGAACCGTGAGTGTCGGCCCGTCGCAGCCGATCATGCCGACGGGAAGCAGCGCTAGCGGCGGCTCGATCGTGACGGCATCGACGATGCTGGCAAGCCCGACATCCGCCTCACCCCGGGCGACCATGGCCCCAATGGCCGAAGGCACGCAGGGAAGCAGGGTCAGGCCCTGCACCCGGTCAAGCCCGTGGATGAGCGGCTGGGTGTTGAGGTACCGAACGCACGCGACGCGGATGGGCTGCACGGGTGGAGGGTAAGACGGATGGAGCCGCGATCTGCAACCCGTTTCAGGGCGCAGCGGGATTGGCGTTTCTCACGAATACGATGGCCGCTGGCGAGTGACACTTTGAAAAGGACGAATCATGGCGACTCTGTGCAGGGGAAACGCGGCAATCGGGCAATCCGGCGGACCCACGGCGGTGATCAACCAGTCGCTGGTGGGCGTCGTCGAAGGGCTTCGTTCGGGGTTGCACGCCGCTGGCTTTGTGGAGAAAGTCATGGGGATGCGGCACGGCGTCAAGGGGTTGACCAAGGGCGAGTTCCATGATCTGACGGACATGCATCAGGACCGCCTGGATCGGTTGGCAATGACACCCAGCGCGGGGCTGGGGAGCACACGCGACAAGCCCGACGCCGAATACTGCGAACGGGCCCTGGAGGCGTGCAAGAAGCACAACATCCGGTACTTCTTTTACATTGGCGGGAACGACTCCTCCGACACGTGCCGGCTGATCCGAGAGAAGGCACAATCCGGCGGCTACGACCTCCGCTGCTTCCACGTTCCCAAGACCGTCGATAACGACCTCATGGAGAATGATCACACCCCCGGCTTCCCGAGTGCTGCGCGATTCGTGGCCATGGCCTGCATGGCGGACTTCATGGACAACATTTCACTCCCCGGGATCAAAATCAACGTGGTCATGGGCCGGCACGCCGGCTTCCTCACGGCGGCGAGCGCGTTGGCCCGGCGGCACGATCGAGACTTGGACCCGCACGGCGAAGGGTTCAGCACGGACGGGCCGCAGTTGATTTACCTCCCGGAAGTCGCGTTTGATCTCGACCGGTTTGTCGCGGACGTTGAAGCGATTTACTCAAAGAAGGGACGCTGTCATATCGCGGTGAGCGAGGGGATTCAGGACAAGGAGGGGGTTTCTATCGGCGCCAGGCTGATCAAGAACGCCCAGGTGGATTCGCATGGAAACGTTCAGTTGTCGGGGTCGGGAGCGCTGGGGGACCAACTCGGGGATCTTCTGAAGGACGGGTTGACGCCGGTCGGAGGGAAGCCGCCGCGGGTCCGCTCGGACACGTTCGGGTATGTTCAACGCTGCTGGCCGGACGTCAGCCCGGTGGACGCGATGGAAGCGAGGCGGTGCGGGCGGTTTGCAGCTCAGATGGCGATGACGGGCGAGGAGGACGGGAGCGTTTCGATCGTGAGGCAGGGGAGCGGCAGCGACCTTTGGCTCGGGAAGACCGATGGGCAGCCGTACCTGAGCACGTATCGACGGGTCGAACTCTCGGCGGTCGCGGCGAAAACCCGGCATATGCCGAGCGAGTTTATTGCGGGTCATAATAACGTGACGCGAAAGTTTATCGAATACGCGCTGCCCTTGGTTGGGCCATTGCCCGGGTTCGAGCGGTTGTAGCGTTATCGCGGATGATTCATCAGGACTTCCTTGCGGTCCTTGGCGCGGCCCATGGTGGCCCCGAAGACGGGGTTGAAGAGCAGGAACAGGCCCGCGATCAAGAACGTGACGACGCCAACAGCAGGGCCGAACCAAAAGCCGAGGCCGATGGAAATCGCGGAGACCGCCACAACAGCGACCAAGAGTTCCAGACGGAGCCCACGGGGACCCGCCTTCGGGTCCGCGGGCATGCCTTCGGGGGAGACGGCGGCCGTCTCGGCGGCGATCTGTTCACTGGACCCGGGCATCACCACGGTCGCGTCGGCGACTTGACCAGCGGTTGGTTCATCCGAAAGGGCGGACCGACGCTGGGCGGGGGAATCGGGGCCGGACGCGTGCACCGGATTTCCAGTACTGGGCGGTACATCCACGATGGTTCGGTAGTTGACCGGCGAGTGCGCGGGAGCAAGGGGGTCGGTATCGAATTTCGCCGCGTTCACGACCGTTGGAGCGGGTTCCGGAGTTCTGGGGCGCGTGTCCATGTGTGTAGATTCGTGCAGAATTGTTGAAAACCGATGAGTTGCGCCTGAAACCGGATTTAGGTGGTGAAGGCGGGGTTTCCGATAGATGCAAGAGGCCCGATCACTGGCGAGCGATCGGGCCCCTGGAGATCCGTTGAAAGAACGCTTTTTGCCCCCGGGTTTAGTTGCCTGGGGTTTTTTGGCCGTCCTTGGCAGGTGAATTCGCGTGCGGGTCGGTGATCGTCGTCGGCACCGCATCGGTGGTAATAACGGTCGCGGAGGTCGAGCTGCGGGTGTACTTGACTTCCAAGGCTTTGAATTCCTGACCGTTGACGCCGTTTTCGAACATTTCGTAGGTCATGGTTCCGTCGGCGTTGAAGCGCGTCACCGAGCGGCTGGTGCGCTCCGCGCCGTTCATCGGGTCCACATAGGTGCCCTTCCACTCGATGCTGCCATCGGACTGCTGGGTTCCCTGCGACATGAGCATCAGGGTGCTCTCGTTATCGATCCAGAACGACTCGAACCGCCCGGCACCGTTGTTGTATCCGAAGAAGCCAAGGCCCTTGAACTTTTCGCCCATGATCTCGCCCGCGTGCTCCTGCATGACGAAGCGGCCGCCCATCGCTGAGGAAAAGTGCGCGGTGCCGTTGAACGTCATGGCCTCGGTGTCGGGTGCCGCCCAGAACGTGCTGACGGCGTTCCATTCGCCGACCATGTTCTTCTGAAGCGTGAGATGCTCCTTGGAAGGCATATTGAACTTCTTCCACTCGGCCATCGCGTCAGCCCCCTCGGGCTGGACGGCCTTCTTGACGGCGTCCTTTGCGCCCTTCTTGGCGTCCACCGCCATCTTGGTGGCGTCCTTCTTCATTTTGTCGACCGGGTTCTCGCTTTGGGCGAAGCAAGCTCCGGTAAAACAGGTAAGGGTCGCGGCGAGGACGAGGGAGCGGACGTTCATAAGAGGGTCTCCGATTGATGGGGAAAACGGACAAACACGTTCCGACGTCGTAGATGCTCCGAGCAGCTCATTCAGCGATAACGGGTGCTGCGCGTGGTCGGGTGACTGAGGGGATGGCAGGAAAACGTTCGGGGCTATGGAGCGACGTGGTTGCACAAGTCTATCGGACGCAGGATCGGACGGGTTGAAAGCAAGTGGGTTGGGGCTACAGGCACTTGCCGCGTAGTAATGAGGGTTGGCGGGGCGAGCGGCAAGGTGCGCAGATGGGGCAAGGTGCGCAAGTTGGTGGAAACCTTTGAGCACCTTGATTTTGGGGTGTTTTCTGCTTGGGAAACGGGCAAGGTGCTCAAATGTTGGGAGATGTGTGTGTACACCGTTTCCTCGTGATTGGACGGGTTATTGGACTTAGTTTGGGCGTGGGTCGTGGTGAGATGGGAGGAGCTGTCGGGGGGGCGGAGTCGGGACGTGCGTGCCCGGTCGCTGCGCTCCGAGG
>CAZJXA010000184.1:0-6684 GCA_964549785.1 uncultured Phycisphaeraceae bacterium
TCAAGGCCGTCGGCAACATCCGCCGCATCACCAAAACGATGCAGATGATCGCCACCAGCAAGTTTGCCCGGGCCCAGCAGGCCTCCGTCGCCAGCAAGCCCTTCACCGAAACAATCTTCGAGTTAGTGACTCAACTCTCCGCCAGCCTCGGTGCCGACGTCACCCACCCCCTCCTGGGTTCCGCCCCGGTCGGCAAGTCCGGCAGCGGCAAGGCTTTGACACTGGTCCTTACCTCCGATCGCGGGTTGTGCGGGCCCTACAACGGCTCCATCCTGCGGGCCGCCATGAATACCTTCAAGACCGTCACGGGCACCCGCGAAGGCAACGTTGAACTGGTCGGCAAGAAGGGAGCCGGGTTCCTCAAATTCGCCGGCATTCCCGTCGCCCGTCAACTCAACCAGTTCGGCGACAAGCCCTCCTACGCCCTCGTCAAGGAACTCGCCGACGAGTACATCCGCATGTTTCTGGCCGGCGAAATCTCGACCGTCCGCATCGTCTCGATGAAGTACATCACCGCCGGCAAGCAGGTGCCCACCGTCACCCAACTCCTGCCCTTCGACGCCAAGAAGGCTGTCACCAGGCCCGGCGCATCGGCCGCCCCCGCGGGCATCAACGCCGTCTATGAGTTCTCCCCCAGCGGCAAGGAACTTCTGGACGACCTTCTCCCGACCGCCATCCGCGCGGTCCTCTTCCAGATTTTTAACGACGCCGTTGTGAGCGAGCACATCGCCCGCATGATCGCTATGAAAGCCGCCACCGACAACGCCGGCAAAATGGGAAAGTTCTACACCCGCAAGTTCAACCGCGCCCGTCAGGCTCAGATCACCACCGAACTCACCGAGATCATCAGCGGAGCGGCGGCTCTGGCCTAGGACCCCGAAGCCCCGGTTGCAGAGGAAAACCGAGGAAGCGGAGCAAGAACCACCGCGGAGTCCGATGATGACGATGGTGAGGCCACCACAACCGGCGTCATCGTTCTGCGTTACGGATAATCCTTCTACTCTGATTCCCTCTTCTTCTCCGCTTCGCTTTCCTCTGCGTTTCTGCCCCCCGATCCGGCACCCAGCGTCCGGGCCTTGGTGAGGGGTTGTTGCGGTTGATGCCATCTATGTCCACGAAAGCCACCACTCAATCCAAACCCGCCGGCCCACGCACTTCCATGCTCCAACCCCACAGCGAAATTTCGGCCCTCATCCGAGCAGAATTGGCGGAGGTGACTGAAATCCGCCGCGACCTTCATCGATATCCCGAACTCTCGTACGCGGAAGTCCGCACCAGCGGGGTCGTCCAACGCGAACTCTCCGCGCTCGGCCTCGCCTTCAAAGCCGGCGTGGGCGGAACCGGCGTCATCGCCTACCTGCCCGCGACCGCCCCGGAAGGTCGCATCAAGCCCGCCGCCGCGCTGCGGGCCGATATGGATGCGCTGCCGATCCAGGAGCAGACCGGGAAGGCTTGGGCGAGCGGAACGCCCGGCGTCATGCACGCCTGCGGTCACGACGGCCACACCGCCATGCTCATCGGTGCCGCCCGTGTCCTCAACCGACTCGAACGTCCGCACCCCATTCTCCTCGTCTTTCAGCCCGCCGAAGAGGGCGGCGGCGGGGCCGACCGCATGTGCAAGGAGGGTGCCCTTGCCGGTGAAGGGAAGGGCGGCATCGGGAACCCGGTCGAACGAATCTTCGGTCTCCACGGCTGGCCGACCCTCCCCTTGGGCATGGTCGCCAGCAAGGTCGGCCCGCTGCTCGCCGCGGTCGACGACTTTATCGTCACGATCAAAGGCACCCAGTGCCACGGCGCCTACCCGCACCAGGGGAGCGATTCCATCCTCGCCGCGGCACACTGCATCACCGCCATCCAGTCGATCGCCGCGCGCAACGTCGGCCCGCTCGAATCCGCTGTGGTTTCGGTGGGCGCGATCCACGCCGGCACCGCCAACAACATCATCCCGGAAACGGTCTCGTTCATCGGCACCGTGCGCTCCCTCAAGCCGGACGTCAAATCACTGACCCGCGAGCGCTTCTTTGCGATCGTCGAGAACACCGCCCGCGCCCTGGGGTGTGAGGCAAGGATCGAGTGGCACGACGGGTACCCGGTCACCATCAATGAAGCCACGGCCACCGAGTCGTTCTTCGAGATGGCGAACCGCACCCTGGGTGAAGACCGCGTCATCCGCACCGACAACCCCACCATGGGCGGCGAAGATTTTTCGTTCTACGGCCACCACGTCCGGGCCTGCTTCTTCTTTCTGGGCCTCAAGCCGGAAGTCCCCGCCGACGTCCCCACGCTCCACCAGCCGAACTTCGATTTCAACGACGATGCCCTCTCGACAGGGATCGAGATGCTGGTGCGCTCGGCCTTGGCGTGAGCCCTCTCAAAAACAAACGCACGCGCCCGGTGTCGGGGCGCGTGCGCCATTGGGTGTCACAAGTGTCTGAGGGCGATTTCACGCGGCCCTGCGACCGGGCGTCGTTCCCGGGTGCTCGATCTCACCGAGGCGGACGAGGAAATCACACGCCTCCTCGATCTCATACCGGGTGAAGTTCGTCAGAATCTCCGGCTGCAGTTCGCTGCCCATGAGGTCAAGCGGGTACGGCTGCGGGCCCCCCGTGTACTGAGCTACGTCGCGGGCCGCCGCGAGCGCGGCTTCCGCCGCTTCAACCAACCGATTAGGATCCAACTGTTCACGATTCTTATTCATGAGGCTTTCCCCCTCTCAGGGAAGTTTTTGAGTGGCCGACCTTGGTTTCCAAAACCCGTCCGACCGGTCTCAATCAGGCGTGCATTTCTCCGCACTCTTATTCGGAACCGGGATACTCCGGGTTTCGCCCCGGACCCGTCACAGATTCAATTCCGCCGCAGTGGTATGCCAGAAAGGCAGAAACCCACTGCACCGGCGCGCGATTCTCCCAAAGGCTTGCGTCGTCACCTCTCCGTAACTTCCGGGCCGCACACCGGCCGCACACGTTTCAATCCCGTGCATGTACTCTCACCGGACCATCTTTGTTCACGGTGAGTTCTGAATTGAAGCCGGTTCATCCACCGCCCACGACCTGGGGGGCGACGGAGCCCGGGCCGGTTGGTTCTGCTTCACGACCAAGAAAAAAGCCGCGGCTCCTTTTCGCAAGGATCGCGGCCTTCTTTGAATCTCGATCTGGACCGGCGGCTCAGTCGATCGCGGTGATAATGTCGTCAAAGTCCGCCAGCACGTCGATCGAAGACCGCTTCCGATCTCCGTCAAGCCGCCGCTCATCCGGCGGGGCCACCTGGTAGAAATTGGTCGCGTACTTGAGTGCGGCGCGATTCTCCGGCATGGCCAGATCCACGTCCGTCAGCATCCGCCGCGGGCCTCTCGTCGCACTCAAATAGACGCCATCCCGACCTGCGGCGTGCAGCAGCGCCGTCCCCCGCGCGGCGGACGGCTTCATCATGGCGGGAGTTGCCAACGCGTTCACCGGCGAATTCGGATTCCCCATCAGGGCGGTCAGCGTGGTCAACTTGTTCGCGTTGTTGTCGTTGAGGGCGCTGTTGGCGAGGTTGTTGATGTTCTTCGCACCGACAGCGCTCGACGAAACAAAGACCGCATTCGGATTCCAGTACACCCGGGCCGCTCCATCGCCACTCCCCGAATTCGACGTGTCCGCCGCAAACGGGGCCGACGGGCCGATCGCGCTCGAATTACTCGCCCACCACAAAATAGGTTGGCCACGAGCGTCCACCAGTTCCGGCAGGGTGATGTTGCCGGTCGATGCCGAACTGTTCCCGGACGCATCCGCACCCCGAATGGCTCCGTCCGTTCCGTCCTGCTTCTTGAAGTTCTTGGCCGACGGCACGAAATACGCCTTGTCCGTCTTGCCCGCACCGATCAACCGCGTATCGACTACCACGTTCTTCGCCGCCGCGGCAAACGGTCCCACCACGATCTCCTCGGGCCCCACCGCGTCGCCCGGGGCTTTCGTCAACGCGCCTCCCGCAAGATCAAGCATTGCGTTCTGCATCCCGCTGAAACCCTCGCCGCCCACTCCGTTGTCGGTCTGAGCCATCTCCAGCGCCGAGAAATATCCCGGGCCGTTGCCGTTGTGGTCCAAACTGAACTGACTCGCGCTCTGCGAAACCGAGTTCAGCAGCGTCCGCGTATCGGTATCCTTCGCCACATCGCGGGCCTTCCCCAATGCAGGCACCACCAACGCCGTCACGATCGCAATAATCACGATCACGATCATCATCTCGATGAGGCTGAACGCTCGCCGCGCCTCCAACGCCCCGATTCCGTCCACGCCCATTCCGCGCATGTCGTTTTTCAGCGTCGGCCCAGCCGCGCAGCCAACACCACACACGTTGCGGTCAACCATCGGGGTTTCGTTCTGCATGACACACTCCGGCGGACACGTACGAAAAAGCAAAGGGCGATCACCGCGCGTTACCGTTCGGTTGCGGCGAGGGTTCCGAAAGTCTGTTCGGTTCGCGGCGGCCAAGGTTGCCGCTTCAGACCCCATTCTAACCGGCTCCCCGAACATAAGCCGTCCGGAAAGCCCGAATTTTACGCGGTCCAGTGCGATTTCCAAGTCGTGCGAACCACCGCTCAAAACCGAAAAGCCGGCCCGCGCCCCACCGGACGAAACTCGAGACGACTCCTGATCTCCACTATGCCGTCCGGCGTATTCTCTCCGTTCAACGCATGACCACCGTCCGCACCAAACCCGTCCCCAACGCCCAGAGCACGCTCGGCACCGCCATCGAGGCCCTCGTCACCGGTCAGTTGGCGATCATCCCCACCGAGACGGTCTATGGCGTCGCCGCCCTGGCTTCCGACGCTGCGGCGGTAGAACGCTTGCGAACCCTCGCGCGGGTTCCCGAGTCCGCCCGAACTTCAGACCAGTGCTGGAGTTGGCACGCACCATCTTCAAAGAGCGTGGCCGCGGCATTCGGACCCTTCCGCCCACTGCACGCCCGCATCCTGGACCGCCTCACGCCCGGACCCGTCCGGCTCATCATTCCCGCCCCCACCGTCGAGGCCGCCGACCGCTGGCGGAAAGGCTTGGGGCTCGCCGCCGGCGTGATTGATCGCCAAGGCGAATTTACCGTGCGAATCCCGGACCACCCCGTCTGCAATTATCTTCTTGAGCGGATTCAAGGCCCCGTGATCATCGAGCGGCTCTCGGCATTCGGCTTGGGCGGTGGTAGAGAACTCCCCGAAAAAGCCACCGAAATGGCCCGCGCTCTTGGCATCCACGTCGTATTGGACGACGGCCCGACTCGCCTGGGGCGTCCCTCCACCGCCATCCGCCTCGCCGAAGATGGCGGCTACGACATCACCGAAGAAGGCGTCCTCGAAGAACGCTACATCCGCAAAAAACTCGACCGCGTCATCCTGTTCGTCTGCACCGGCAACACCTGCCGAAGCCCCATGGCCGAGGCCATCGCCCGGGCCCTCACCTCCGGCGCCGGCCCCACCGAGGTTCCCACCCGCGTGCTTTCGGCCGGTGTCTCGACCCGGGGCGGAGAGTCCATGACACTCGAAGCCCGCGAGGCCCTCGAAGCGCTGGGCATCGATGCGGGCCGTCACGTCTCGCGCGAACTCACGCGCGAGTTGATCGACCAGGCCGAAGTCATCTACGCCATGACCGCCTCCCACGCCGCCGCCATCCGCGAGATCGCCCCCTACGCCGCCGACCGCGTCTCCCTCCTCGATCCTTCCGGCCGCGACGTCCACGACCCCATCGGTGGTTCGTCGGACGTCTACTCATCCACCGCCCTCAAACTCCGCGGCCTGATCCAGGCCCGCATCGACGAGGATCTCTCCGGCGATCGGCCGGCTCCGACCCCAACCGGGAACATGTCATGAAAATCGCCCTGAGCGGGGACCACCGCGGCGTCGCCAGCATCCGCATGCTCGCCGACAAACTCCGGCGCGAAGGCCACGAATCGGTGATCGTCGGCGACTGCTCGGGCGCTGCCTGCGACTACCCGGAGCGTGCCTACGACGTCGGGCGCATCGTCGCCGCCAAACAGGCCGACGTCGGCGTCCTCGTCTGCGGCACCGGCATCGGCATGGCCATCGCCGCCAACAAGGTCAAGGGCATCCGCGCGGCCGTCGTCCACGATGAACTGACCGCCCAACTCTCGCGCAGCCACAACGACGCCAACGTTCTCTGCCTCTCCGCCGATCTGTTGGGCCAGCGACTCATCGAGAAGATCGTCGACGTCTGGCTCGCCGCCGCGTTCGAGGGCGGCCGCCACGCTCGCCGTATCCGAAAAGTCATCGCGATGGAAAACGGGCTCGACCCCGCGACCGTCGTCGAGTAAGTCGAGCCCCCGCGGCCCTTATATAGGGTCCGGAGCGGTTGCCGGTTCGTGGTCACGTTCCCGTCCGGCCTACCCACCCGCCGCGCCAAACACGCCCTCGACATCACAAGTTTCCAATCCGGTCCAGAATCCCGCTGGTTCTGGGCCCTCAAACCATCCAACAACCCCGCGCTATGAGATGACCACAACTCTCCCTGCGACATCCGCACCGGGCCGGGCGCAGCGTGATCGCGGCCCCGGCCCACCCCAATTCCGAAAAACGACATCCGCTTAAAGGTGGGCCGTAAGTTCCGTGTAAGGACAACCAAACTCAGACCACACCAACCCATGAGCCGCACGGGCGACTGCTACGACAACGCCGTGGTCGAGTCGTTCTGGGGC
>CAZJXA010000185.1:0-6656 GCA_964549785.1 uncultured Phycisphaeraceae bacterium
CGTCCCCGACACCCAGCGGAACGCCGCCACGCCGCCGTTGGAATCGTCGTCCGCGTAGGCGTCGGCGGCGCCCTCGTGCGCGGAGAAAATTCGGGTGCCGGGGGCGACCATATCGGGCTTGAGACGGCCATCGGGGGTGGGGCCTCGGGAGGAGAAGTCGGCGATGCGTCCGTATTCGCGCAGTCCGCCGCTGCGGCCGGTGGCACCGACGGTGAGGACGTTGTAACCGGTCCCCGGCGGCCAGAGCGTGCTCGCACCCGGGCCGTCATTGCCCGCGAGATTCACCCACAGCGTGTTCCGGTTGGCGACCGTCCAGTCGGTGACCATTTGGGTGTGGGTGCGCTGATCGGCGGTTCCGATGCCCGGAGTCCACCCGGCGGACATGTTGATGACGTTGGCCCGCCCGGGATTGATCGTCATGTACTTGCTGGCGGCGTAGATGTCGTCCTGCCATCCGGTGGCTCCGCCTCCATCCTGCCAAACACTCGAGACAAGTTTGGCGCCCGGGGCGGCACCCACGAAACCGGGTGCGGCGGCGTTGGCCCGGCCGACAAGGATGCTCGCGACGTGGGTGGAGTGCTTGCCGTTCTGGGTCGCGGCGGCCCCGGTGCGGCGGAATTCAACGACGCTGCGGTCGTTCGCGCCGTCGAGGCTGACGTGGTTAAAGCGGGCGGTGTCGAGTTCGATCATGGCGACATAGGTGCCCCGACCATCCAGACCGGCGGCGTGCAGCCGGTCGATTCCCGTGCGTGCCAGCCATTCGTTCTGTCCGAAGGCAGGGCAAGCCAGCACACTCGCGGTGCCAGCCGCCACATACAAAACGCGGGCGCTCAACGTCTTGGTTCCAAAGGTCATGTCTTGTCTCCGTGAAGGGTCTCTCAAAGGGGCCGCACTCGTCCCCGGAAACCGTGTGACGGAAACGGTCGGATTTACTCACGAGTTTTTTTACAAGCCCAAGGACACCGTGGTTTACGCCGCACTCACGAGGGTTGCGAGGTACGCGGGGGCCTCTCCGCGGGTGTCGCCACCGCTCAGGCCACACGGGAGGTCTGGAACCCAGACTGCGGATGTGCCGTCGTCTTCGGACTTGATGATCCCCGGGTACTGGACGTTCTTCACGCCACCAGCCCGACCGGGGCGAAGGTGTGGGCGGGCAGCACTTTTTCGAGGTTCGCATTGCCTAGGTGGACGCGGACGAGCTCGGCGAGGACGTCTCGGAAGTCGGTGGTGTGCAGCAGGTCGCGGCTCTGGTGGAGTTGGTCGGGGGCCAGGCCGGGCCACTTCGTGACGACGGGGCGTGCGTCGGGGCGGGCTTCCGAAGCTCGTTTCACGGCCCCACCCGCGACGAACATGCAGTTGGCCCAGCCGTGGTCGGTGCCGCCGGTTCCGTTCTCGGCGGCGGTGCGACCAAAGTCGGTGATGGTGGCCACCACGACGTCGTCCATGCGGTCATCCAAGTCGGATAGGAACGCCGCGAGAGCCCCGGCCAGGTCGCCGGCGAGGTTGCCGAATTGGCCGCCTTGGCCGCGGCCTTGGGCGGCGTGGGTATCCCAGCCGCCAAAGTCCACTTCGGCCACTTCGAGGCCGACGTTCGCCTTGATGAGTTGCGCCACCTGCATGAGTCTGCGGCCAAGGTCGGTTTCGGGATAGGGGGCCGTGGGCCGGTACTTCGTCTCGTTGATAGCACGCAGATCATCGATCGCCTCCAAGGTGCCGCCGACGGTGTCGGCGAGCAGCCCTCGGGCGGCATTGCGGTCGCCGGGCGTGGGCGTGCAGTAGGCGTGTTCGAGAGCGGCCTTGACGGTCGCGGCGGACAAACCATCGGCCTCCGGGGGCCCGAGGTCTTCGACGCCGCGAAGGGCGTAGGCGGGAACTTTGCCGCGAAGGATTCGTGGAAGGGTGTCGCCGATGGCGACCGCGCGGATGCGGCCGTGGCCTTGGCTGGTGGAGAGGTGGCGGTTCAGCCAGCCGTCTGAGCCGACGGTGTTGCCAATGACGCCGGTTTCCCAAACATCCTGCTCCTCAAAGTGCGAGCGAGTGTTTTTGTCGTAGCCCACCGCGTGGGCGGCGACCATGACCCTGGAATCGAAGAACGGCTTGAGGGGAGCGAGTCTGGGGTGCAGGCCGAACATGCCGTCAAGGTCGAGCGCTCCCGCATTGCCTTTGCCGGGGGCGTCGATCGCGAGGGACGGGCGCAACTTGCGGTAGTGGGAATCGCCGAAGGGGACGACCAAATTGAGGCCGTCGGCCCCGCCGCGAAGGAAAACGATGACGAGGGTCTTGCCTTTGGCGGTGAACGGGGCGACGAGCCCGGCCCGGGCGACGGCTTCGAAGGGCGAAACGCCGACGTACGCGGCGAGGAGGCCGGAAGACTGGAGGAAGAAGCGGCGGGTGAGTTTCATAGCGGGGCCTCGGAGAGACGGAAGAGACGGAGTTCTGCGGGCGAAAAGGGAACGATCGAGTTACGCACCAAACGACCACCGGGATATTCGGATGCGGAGACGCGGTGCCGCCGCACGATTCCGACCCTTCATCCCTCGGTCCCTACGCGTCTTCTTCACTTCAGATTACATTCCGGCATCTGGGCGACTAACTCGGCGATTGCGCGGCAACGGTCGTGAGGAGTGCCGTCGCCGGTTTGGGCGGCGACGAGAATGGCGTGGTTGGAGGATTCGCCCAGGACGTTGCCGGTCAGACGGATGGCAGCGGAGTCGATGACGTTCTGTGCCCATTGAGAGTCTTCGGTGGCGTTGCCCCAGCGGAGGCGGGGGAAGGCGAGGTTGGAGATGCCCCACCGGAGTTCGTGGGCGAGGGCCCAGCGTTGAATGAGCGCGTTCGAGTCGGCGTAGTCGGCGTCGTCCTGCGAATAGCCATCGGGGGTCGCGCGATCAAAGATACCGGCCCCGGAGCGTTGCAGGAAGTCGATCGCGGTCCAGGCGTTATCGGTGTTCGTGACACGCATGAGCCGGAGTGCGTAGTCGAGAGGGTGGGCGAGCCGGGCTTCGCTCCTAAAGAACTCGGGGTGGGCAGCGAGGGCGAGGAGGACCTCCCGCAGGTCGCCGCCGGTGGCTTCAAAGACGACCGCCAGGTCGGCCACCAACGACTCATCGGGGGGCGAATGGGTGTAATGAGCGGCGAGTTTGCCGCAGACGAAGTGGGCGGAGCGGGGGTGTGCGGCGAGGAGATCGAGGGCGGCCCGGACGCGGTCGTAGCGGCCGGCACGCTCGGTTTTCGCGAACGGGTATCCGAGCAGGCTGGTGGCGCCACCTTCAGCGAGCGCGGGGTCGAAACGGAAGGAGTGAAGGCGGATCTCGCCGCCGCTGCGGCCATCGCCTATCTGCGCGGACGTCCAGCCCGTCAGGAGATGAGCGAGGGCCGTGACATCGGACTGGGTGTAGCCACCCGAGACGCCCAGGGTGTGGAGTTCCATGATCTCGCGGGCGTAGTTTTCATTGATGCGGCCCGCATAACTGGTGTCTTGGTCGAGGTAGCGCAGCATCGCGGGGCCGGTGGCGCTGGCAAAGAGCAGTTCGGAGAAGGGGGCCACGCCAAGACGTGAGAACGTGACGTGTTCCGTCCATTTGCGCTCACCCTCGGTCTTATTGACCCACGTCGAGAAGTGATTCTGGGCCCAGAGTGTGAAGCGCATCCGCACGGGGTTGGTCGTGCCCAGGGCCTGTTGCAACGCCCTGCCTTTGACCTCGTACTCGGACCGCGGATTCCGGAAATCGGTGAGGCCGCGGCCGATCGCGACCAAGTCACCGGCCTCTTCGGGGACGGTTATCAATCGCTCCAATAACCAACGCTCTTCGCCGAGCGCGAGCAGGAGTGCGAGTTCGCGTTCGTCGGGGCCCAGGGCGAAGCGGTTGAGCAGCCGGACGGCCCGTTGGTACCGGGTGGGTACGGTCGCCGGCTCCGCCAGCCGGTGGAATGTGAAATCCGCGCTGGTGGTGGTGTTGCCGGCATCGTCACGGGTTCGGATGGCGACGGTGTGCGGCCCGGGTTCCATGGTGCGACCCAGGACGGGCAGGACGACCCGTCCGAATTCGCGCGGCATCCAGCGAGTTTGCCCCGTCTGCACGCCGTCGATGATCAACTCGGCTTCGACCACCGTGCGGTCGTCCGCGGTCTCGATGACGACCGCGTCGGCCATGTGGCCGGTCCACGTTTCGTCGGGCGCGGGATACACCACCCGCACCACGGGGGGTGTGACGTCGGCCCCGGCGGGGCGACGGCGGAGAGAGACTCCCTGAACCGCGAGATTGCGGTCGCCGACGGCGATCTGAAAGCGGTCGTTCAGGAAGGTGAATCGGAGCGACTTTGGACCGGAAACGAGATCGACCTCGCCGGACTCATGTCCGTCCCACCAAGTCGGGATCTCGGCATCTTTGATATGGGTGACGGTGTCGCCGACCACCAGCGCGACCTTGGCGACAGGCAAACCCATGAAATCTTCGCCGCGTGCCTCGAGAAGGATCAGGAACCGCCCCGCGAGGCTTTCGGGCAGCGCGACCTCGATCACGGTCGGGCTGTTCAACTTGAAACCGCAGCGTTCATCGTTCTCCATTTTGGCGAGGCTGGAGCGCGAATCGTCGGTCCACGCTGGGTCGCGGGGTCCGAAGCGCACAAACGTGGGGGTCTCGACATCGGCCACGGGGCCCGACCAATGTACGATCTGCTCGGGCGTCCGGGCGAATTCTCCGGTGGTGGCACGCGCGACGAGTTGCACGGTGTTACGGCCCGGTTTCCATGCCGAAGAATCTGGCTCGAAAATAGGCGCGGCGGACCATTGGCGCGAGTGTTCCTCGCCGTTAATGAGGAGGGAGACGACCGGGCATTTGGGGCGCGGTGTCTGCTTCACCATCTCAATCTCGGGCCACCAGGCGCGCCCCATGATGCGGACGTCGCCGGGGACGATCTGGCCGTCGAAGGCGCGGTCGAACGCGACGCGGAGCGGCATGGAGGAGAAGCCCCATGGGTCGTCAACCGCCGCGGCGTCGGAACCCGCGCTCATGGCTCCCGACATCATGGTCGGTGCCAAGGACGCCATTCCGCCGGCCATCATTCCCGATGCGGAGTCCGCGGGACCGCCCGCATCGGCAACCCGCACGACCTCGATCCGGTCGATCTTGAGGTTGCGGTCGGCCATGCGTTCGACGTAGAAATCGGTCTCGAAGTAGGGGGTGAGAATGCGCTCGCCGGGTTCGAGGCGGACGGGGACGCCCAACGGCACGCGGTGCCACGAGTCACGGACGATCCGAGTGTTGGTGACCCCGTACGGGGCCCCATCCACCACGAGCGACACCGTGGGGAGTGTGCCGGCGGCGGCGGAGCCGCCGAAGGTTCCAATGACCTGGTACCACCCGGCGGTTTCGACGTGGAGGGGCGCGCACATGGCGGGCTCGGCGGAGTAGTTGGCCAGGAATTGGCCTTCGCTGGCGGCGGCGTCCATTCCGACGGAGAGCTTGGTGTCCTCGAAACGCTTGGGCCGTTGGGCGGGGTAGCGGGTTTCGGCCTCGAGAACCGTGAGTCCGGATTCGGTGGGCCGGATGACGTTGAGGGTGGTCGGGGTGCCGCGACCACGCGTGCCATCGGCGAAGATGCAGACCGGCGTGAGCGTGACGCGGTCGGACTCGAGAGTCTCTGAGTTGAGGTCGAAGGTGGCGGCCCGGAGGGGGCCCCAGCCGTGAGCAGATATCGAGGCCGAAGCAATTATTTGGGGAGGGGTTGGAGGCGTGGTTTGTCGCTCGGCCGCAATTTCGAGTTCGATGGAGGCCAGAGCGGGTGAATCGTGTGCCTCGACGCCAATGGCGATGGTGCCCCAGATGCTGGCGCCTTCGCTCGGGGCGAAAATGGTTGCGGGCTGCGTGAACGCAGTGTCGGGCGTCACGGTGATGAGCGTTGAGGTGGGACCAACGGTGAGGGGTGAGGAGCCGGCGGCCAAGCCACGGATACGGACGAAGACGCGGTTGGCGGGGAGGGAGATGTGGGCAGAGCCGAGGACCTCAAAGAACGGGTTGGTGGCGGGGTCGAGAGGCAGTGGGGAAGGGAGCGCTGCGATCTCGGCGACGGGGATCGCCAACATGCGGGTCTCGCCCGCGCGGATCGTCGCGGTTGGTTCCGGGGTGGCGAGGGCAAGCGCGAGGAGAAGAGTGAGCATGGTTTTCACAGAGGCCAGACGGCGGACGGGCAGATCGGCAGATCAGCAAAACGCGGCCGAGGATGAAAGTCTTATGGGTTCGAGACACTGGCGGTTACAGAATCGCGTGGGGTTTGGTTTCAGAGTGACGAGTTCTCGTGGAAGGTAACCGATCGCGGCGGAAGTGCAAGGGGCTACGCGAACTTTGTGAGAAACGACCGAAAAGGGGCGCCGCAGAGGGCGATTGGCAGGAAGGTTGACGGGGGCGAGGGGAAACATGTGTAACCCAGTCCCCGAACATGTGCTACCGATAGGTCTCGATACAAAAACACCTCCTCTTCGGGGAGGCGGATATAGGTTTATCCCAGCGGTTCAAACTCAATGGCGGCGGTGAGGTTCTCTCTGCCGCTGGCGGTCACCAATAGGTCGTCCTCAAGGCGGATACCGATTTTCTCATCGGGGAGGTAGACGCCCGGCTCCACCGTGATGACCATGCCCGGCTGGAGGGGGCCGTCGG
>CAZJXA010000186.1:0-6633 GCA_964549785.1 uncultured Phycisphaeraceae bacterium
CCACCGGAACCCCCTCCGGAACCCCCCCCGCCCGCACCCCAACTCAGAAGAAGAACAAGGTCCGTCGCCGCGTTCGCAAAACCCGGACGACCACCGCCGCCCGCGCCACCGCCCGAACGGTCACGCGCTTCCGCAAGGCCGCCTGAAGCCGCTCCCGCAAGGCGTCACGAGGGGCCCACGCCAAACCGTGGCCGGCTCTCACTCCTTCTCACACGACGCCCACTCCTTGAACCTGCAACGAGACGTCCGCTTCGCGGGCCGTCGGCCCCACGATGCCGCGCCCCGCGAGGTGGTCCTTCCACACCCGCTCGTGGACGCTCCAATAGTGCTCGAAAGAGTCGGCCATCGAATACGGCTGCATGAACTCGTGCGCCCGGTCCGACATCTGCGCACGCCGCTCCCGGTCGGTCACCAGCTGGATCACACGCTCCACCCAGGCGTCCAGATCGTCATCCGCGATCACGTGCCCGGTCACCCCGTCCCGCACCACTTCCTTGGGGCCGCCCTTGTCGGTCACAATGACGGGCAGACCCGACGACTGCGCCTCCATCACCACCTGGCCCAACGTGTCCGTGGTCGATGGGAAAAGAAAGAGATCGCTGCTGGCGTAAAGGCGGGCCAACTCCTCGCCGTAGCGGAAGCCCATGAAGCGGGTGCGCGAGTTCCGCAGTTCATCCTCCATCGTGGCCCGATACGGCCCATCGCCGATAATCACGAGTTCGGCGTCCACGCCCGCGGCCTTGAGCTTCGCATCCGCCCGCTTCCACACCTTGGACAGCATGGGCATGTTCTTTTCAACGCTCACCCGTCCCACGAAAATCGCCCGCACCGTCTCCGCTCGCCCGCCGTGCCCCAGCCACAACCCGCGGTCCTTGAACCGCGGCGAAAATTCGGCCGTGCGAATTCCCGGCCGCAACCGCAGCGTGCGGTCGCGCGGCACGCCGATCGCTTCCAGCGATGGGATGTAGTCGTCGCTCCGCGTGAAGACCGCCTTGAACGGCGAATAGAAGAACCGCATCGCCTGCCGACAGATATGCGTCAGGGCGTCGTCGTTGAACAGGTGGTCGATATACGCCGGGAAGTCGGTGTGATAAACCCCGATCACCGGAATCCGCAGCATCCGGGCCGCGATCAGCCCCACCAAACCCACCGATCCCGGCGTCGAAATATGAATGACGTCGGGCTGCTGGGCATCGGCATACCGCAGCATCTTCGTCAGCGGCGGTAGCACCAGTTCCAGGTTCTCATACTTGGGCATCTTGGTCGCAAAGAGCGGCGCAAAGTTGATCAGCGTGGGGCGGGCCGGGTCCGGTTGATCCGGGATCGCGAAGTTCGTGCTCGTGACCACCGTTAGCGAACGGCCCGTCTCGACCGCCTGCGCGGCGGCGTTGCGGATGAACCGCGACACCCCGTTCACATCCCCCAAGGTGTCGGTGAACAGCATCACTTTCATCGGCCGGGCCAGCGGCCCCGCCGTCGGAGCGCCCGCCTCGCCCGCCACCATCGAGGACTCATGCTCCAGTTTCTCCACGAAAGCCCGCTCCTTGTTCTGATGAAAGAGACTGAAAAGATACGGTAGTTGTGAAAGTTCGAGCGCGAGATACGAGAGCACATGATCCGTGATCGCCCGCCGATCCTTGCTCCGAACCGCCATCACCGCCGAATCCCCCAGCACCCGGTGGATGGCCGCGTGCAGGTCGTCCGCGAACGACGCCATCCGATCGTGTTCGCTCAGCGCCGCCCCGCACGCCCACGACCCCGGGTCGAGCCGCGCCGCCACGTCCGGGTAGCGGTCCAGCACCGGTTTGAACGCCCCCGAGAGCGCCTCCAGGAGCGGTCCCAGCGGGCGCCGCTTGCGGGAAATGATGGACTTCAATCGCGACGCCGCGAGCCTGAACTTGGACGGCGCCGAGACCTTGACACCCGCGAACCGCATCAACCGGCTCGCCACAAAGCGACCCGTCGGCGTGGCCCTCCCCAAAAGCCGCCGGGCCGCGTAGTGTGCCCCCACCGTCGTCAATTGGTGCGCCAGCAGCGACGAGTGACCCGCCACGCCCCCGATCGACGACTTGCCGTTCATCGCCAGCCGGAAAAACTCCCTCGGGTCCACGATCTTGCCGTGCCTCACCTCAACCCGGGCCTCCGCCGCCGCCACCGACGAAATCTGGGTGAACGTACGCCCGACGTTAAGAAGCCCGTGGTCGTCGCTCCCGCCGGTGCGGGCTTTCTCCCAGATCCGCGGCCAACGCGGTTCGCGCCCCACTTCCTCGATCAGCCGATGCACCCGCCCCGGCGTCAGGCTCGCGAGATACGCGTCCAGAGCCCGCGTGTGGGTCCCCGAGTGGGCACCGTTCAGAGTCTCGAACCCCTTGAAGAGCAGCGCGCACCGATCAAGGTGCCACTTCGTGAACGTGCGATTCTGGATGTACAGCGGGTGCGCGAGCGAATGCGCGAGGTTGCGGTCGTGCAGCCACGCCGCGAACTCATAGACGTCGGATCGCAGATTCAGCGTCTCCAGTTCCTCGTGCTGCCGCGCCGAAAGCCCCCACACCAGCACGTGCAGTTTGCAATGGTCCTCCGGAAAATGCACCGTCACTTCCTCCCCGATGATCACGCCCCGGAAACCCCGCTCCACCAGCGAGAGCGCCCCCTCGATGGTGTCGTGGTCCGTGAGGGTGAAGAGGTCCATGCCGCGATGAATCGCCTGCTCATAGACCTTCTCGGGCGGTGAATAACACTCCGGGCACCCGATAAGCCCGAGCGCCTTCACGGCCGGTCCGCTCGAGGCCAGCGAATGGCAGTGGGCATCCACGCGGGTGAACACCTGCGCCTGGGTTGGGGCAACAGAGTCATCCGAGCAACCGACATCGAACCGGCTGGCGTCGATCATTGAAAACTCCTTCAACGTTCGAAGGGCGACAGGAGTCGTCGGGACAGACATTGGCCGTCCGCCCGCTTCACAATCAAAACATCTCCGAACCCCGCTGGGGCTCGAGCCGATGTCGCACGTTGCGCTTCTACACCAAAGGCAACCGCGAAACGATTCCAAGTGTCTGCCGGATGGTGACTTCCACCATTAACAATAGATCGGCACAGACTCTACACAAGAGTTCAGACTTTTCCTCCCAGAGGCCGCGTTGTCACGCATAATTGTTGCAACCTTTGCGCCGTGTTCACACGGTCTTGACACTGCGCCGGCAACGGTCGCGGAAACAACGCCCCAGAGTGACCGCCCTTCCTTCGGAATAAAGTAGCGCAATGGCCATCCGCTTCATCTTCCTGGGAACGGGCACTTCGTCGGGCATCCCGGCGATCGGCTGCGCCTGCGCGGTCTGCTCGAGCCCCGATCCCAACGACACCCGGCTGCGGGCCGCCGCGGCGATCTGTTTCGAGGATGCCGAGGGCTTTCCAAGAACCGTGCTCATCGATGCCGGTCCCGACCTCCGGCAGCAATCGTTACGGGCCCAGTTGAAACGGCTGGACGCGATTCTCTTCACCCACAACCACGTCGACCACACCTTCGGGCTCGATGAGGTGCGGCGCTTCAACGCCGTGCAGAAGGCCCCGATCGCGATCTATGCCGACGATCACACCATGGGGTTTCTGCGGCGGGTCTACCGCCACATATTTGAGCGCGATCAGAACATCAACGACAGTTTCGTGGCGACGCTCATCCCCCACACCATCGCTGAGCGGGTGATGGAAGAAGGGCGCTCCATCGACGTCTTCGGCCTCCGCGTGACACCGTTCCGCATGCTGCACGGCGGGCTGCCGATCCTCTCCTACCGGTTTGACCTGAACGAGGGGCTGAAGTCAGGCGGCCCGTCCCCCTTCCCCCTGGCCTATTGCACCGACGTCTCCGGTGTGCCGCCCGGCTCGTGGAAGCACCTCGAAGGACTTAACACGCTGGTGATCGATGCCCTCCGCCACCGCAAGCACCCGACGCACTTCACCCTCGGGCAGGCCATCGGCGTGGCGGAGCGGGTCACGCCCGCCATGACCTACTTCACGCACATCGCCCACGAGATGGGCCACGCGGAAACGCAGGAAACGTTGCCGGAAAGAATGTCCCTCGCGTGGGATGGGTTGGTGTTGAGCGGCGGGTTGCACCTGACCCGCAGCTGAGCCACCACCCGCGCCTCGTCGCCGCTTGGCTTCGCCCGCGTCCACGCCCGCGTCACTCACCCGTGAATCAACCGCCCCTCCGAAGCCAGCGCCGCCTCGTGGATCGCCTCGTGCATCGTCGGATGCGCGTGCATCGTCGCGATCAACTCCTCGGTCGTCGCCTCCAACCGTCTCGCCAATGTCATCTCCGCAATCAACTCCGTCGCCTGATCGCCCATGATGTGGGCCCCCAGCACCTCGCCCCGCGGCAGGCCACGAATGATCTTCACGAAGCCCTCGGTGTGGGCCGCAGCGATGGCCTTGCCGTGGGCTTGGAAGGGGTACTTCCCGACCGCGTAGTCCTTGCCCACCACCAGGCCGTCGGCCTGCAACTTCTGCTCCGTGAAGCCGACGCTGGCAACCTGCGGAAGGCAGTAGGTGCATCCCGGGATGATGGTGTAGTCGATCGGGTGGGGCTCGTGGGCGGCCTTCTTGTCTTTCCACGCGAACCGTTCCACGCAGGTGATGGCTTCGTCGCTCGCGACGTGCGCGAGCCAGGGCGGGCCGATGACGTCGCCGATGGCGAAAATGCCGGGCAGGTTCGTCTTGTAGTCGATGGCTTGGTTGGTGGTCTTCCCGGGAACGTAGTCGGTCACGACGCTGTCCTTCTCGACTTTGAGGCCCAACGCAGCGTCACACAGCCCGTCGGTGCGGCCCTTGACGCCGATCGCAACGAGCACGCGGTCGGCTTCCAGAGTCTCTTTCTTCGTTTCGTCGGGCTTGCCGTTCACCACTGGAGCAATCGTCACCTTGACACCGTTCGCGGTCTTTTCGACGTTGGTGCTGGTGGTGCCGGTGCGGATATCCATGCCAGCCTTCTTGTAGTGCTTCAACATCGCGTCGCCGATGTCTTTGTCCTCGACCGGCAGAATGCGGTCCATCATCTCGATGACCGTCACCTGAGCGCCCATCGTCTTGTAGAAGTAGGCAAACTCCATCCCGATAGCGCCCGCGCCGATCACGATCAGTTTCGCGGGCATCTGCTTGTTAAACATCGCCTCGCGGGCCCCCCAGATGCGGTCGCCGTCAAAGCGCGCAAACGGCAGGTCCCGGGCCACCGTCCCCGTGGCGATCAAAATCCTTCCGGCGGTGATCGTTTCAATCGCCTTGCCCGGCGTGGCCGGCGCGGAAGTCAATTCTTCCTGAACCTTGCACTCCTGAATCTCGATCTTGCACATGCTGCCCGGGCCGCCCTGACTACCCGCGGCGGACAGGATTTTAGCGTTCCCCACGATGTGCGTGATCTTGTTCTTCTTCAGCAGGAACTCAATGCCCTTGTTGAGTTTCGACGCAACATCGCGCGAGCGACCGATGATCTTGTCCCAATCCAGCCCGATCTTCCCGCCGACGGTGATGCCCCAGAAGTCCGACTTGGTCGAGAGCTTCTCGTAAAGTTCGGCATTGGCGAGCAGCGCCTTGGAAGGGATGCAGCCCCAGTTGAGGCAAACGCCACCCAACTTGGCCCGCTCGACACACGCGACCGAATATCCCAGTTGGGCCGCCCGGATCGCTCCGACATAACCGCCGGGTCCGCCGCCAATCACCACGAGATCAAAGTGCCGCTCGGCCATGGGTGTGCCCTATCCAAAGAGTGACGTTAAAACGCCGTCGCCGCCCGGCGTGTTGGGCGACCGGTGCGACGTGTGGGGCAAGATGGTACCCCGGCCTCACCGAAGGATTTTCAGGCCGACCTTCTTTTCAAGTTCCGCCACCGGTCGCGCCACCAGGTCGTAGCCGTTGGCGTCCACGATCGTGCACGGCACCAACTCGCCAGGCACCAGCTTGTTCTTGCTCTGAACAAACGTCACGGAGTCCACCTGCGGAGCTTGGGCCCGGGTCCGGCCGGAATACAGCCGTCCACCCGCCGTGACGCCCGCCGTCTCCACCGCGCTCACCCGCATCGGCTCGTCGATCAGCACGTCCATCCGCACGCCGCTTGTGGCCGGAGCCTGCTCGTCAAATTTCTTCGCGATCCGGTTGGCCGCCGTGAACGCGATCAACTGCTGGAGTTCCATCACCTCGTTGCGGCGTCGGGCTTTCGTTTCGGGCGGCACGGCCAGGGCCGGGTCCTCCTCCATCGTCCCCGCCACCGTGCCCGGCTCGTGCGAATACTCAAAGACCCCGACCGCCTCAAACTTCATCTCATCGACAAACTCGAGCAACTCCTGATGATCGGCCTCGCTCTCGCCCGGGAAGCCCGAGATAAACGTCGTGCGAATCACCATGTTCGGCACCCGCGACCGCAAACGCCGGATCAGCGCCTCCTGCTGCTCCCGCGTCACGTTCCGCTTCATCGCCTGCAACACCCGGCTGCTGCCGTGCTGCAGCGGAATATCCAAGTACGGCAGCAACCGCCCTCGGGACGTTAACTCCGCGAACGCATCGATCACCGGCTCCGAAAAATTCGTCGGGTACGCGTACATCAGCCGCAGCCACCCGCCCCCGCCGGCCTCGTCCATGGTCCGCGAG
>CAZJXA010000187.1:0-6583 GCA_964549785.1 uncultured Phycisphaeraceae bacterium
CTTGCCCGTTTCCCAAGCAGAAAACACCCCAAAATCAAGGTGCGCAAAGGTTTCCACCAAGTTGGGCACCTTGCCCCGCCTGCGCACCTTGCCGGCCTGCGCACCTTGCCCCACCTGCGCACCTTGCCCCGCCCGCGCATCTTGCCACTCGCCCGCCAACCCCGGCTCGGGGCTCCCTGACCGGGTTCGCTGAGGTTGTCGAAGTTGGAGCGTGTGAGGTGTTGAGGCGCTTGGAGTCAGAGCCCGCTCACTTGCGTTCGTGTTTCTTTGCTGCATTGAGTGTCGGGGAGGTTTGGAGTGAGGGGCGGGATGCAGCGGACGCGCGCAGGTGGCGTCGTGCTTGACGTCTTCGGGTATCAGGCTAAGGTTCTGTTGAGACGCAGTCTCAACAGTACAAGGATGCGGGGTGCGGGTGCCGGGTTGGGTTTGGTTTTGAGTGCCCCGAAGGTTGGATGACTTCCGCCGTTCCGCTTTGGAGAAGCGTCGATGCCCGAGACTCCTGCTACCGAACCTGGTGCCGTTGTGGAGGTTGGTGGAACGGTCCCGGATGGCGCGGTGGGGTCGCCCAAGGCCGGTTTCAAGTGGGGGAAGCGGCTGGGGGCTGCCGCGTTCATGTTCTTTTTGATCAAGGGGCTGGCGTGGCTGATCGTGCCGGCGGCGGTTGCGGTTCTTGCCTCGCGCTAAATTGAAAGGTTGCACATGCACCAGGAAGCCGGTACCTCGGACGCGGTGAAAGCCATGCCGGAGGGCGGGAAGTGTCCGTTCGGCCACGGAGCGGGGCCAGCGGTGGTGAGTTTGGCGGAGACGCTGAAGGAGAGTACCAAGGAAGCCCACACGCGAGCGGAGAAGCATCCGATTCAAGGGCGCCTGGTGACCGGGCAATCGTCGCGGCAGGAGTATGCGGCGTGGCTGGGGCAGATGTTTCATGTGTGGAGCGCTGTGGATGCGGGGCTCGCACGGCTCGTGCAGCGCGATCGGCGGGTGGGGGCGATGGTGAAGCCGTATCACGCCCACGCGGCCCGGGTGAGCGCGGATCTTGCGTTCCTGGGTGATTCGGCGGCGAACCATGCGCCGTTGGCGGAGACGGCGCGGTTTGTGGAGCGGGTGAACCGTGCCGCGGCGGACGTTTCGCTCGTGGGGGTGTGGTATGTGCTTGAGGGTTCGGCGAACGGGGGGCGGTATATCGCGAAGGCGTTGTCGCGTGGGCTGGGGATAGCGGGGCCCGAGGGCTTGACGAGCTTTGACCCACACGGGGAGCGGCAGCGGGAGTTGTGGCAGCAGTGGCGGATGGACCTTGATTCGCAGGGTTTTTCCGAGTCGGAGCGGCGCGGGATTGTGGAAGCGGCGGATGCAACGTTTGAGGGGGTGTATGAGGTGATGGAGGGGATGGGGGCGGGCAGCAAATAGCAAATGGCAAATGGCGGAGCGGAAGAAGAAGAGAACTGGCAGAGCGGCAACGTGCAAAACCAGTACTGGTCTTGAAGTGGCCTCGGGGTGATAGATGGCTGCGATTGAGAACGACGAGGGGGCCCGGTCTTCTCTCTCAGTCAGGCCTCACCGCACACTCTGTTACCGCTGGGCGCTGCCCGCGAGCATCCGGTAGACCACGCATCGGGTTAGCAGTTCGGTGTGCGAGCCTTGGTCGATGACACGGCCCGCATCCATCACCACGATCGTGTCGCACGAGAGCACGGTGCTCATGCGATGGGCGACAACGATGCAGGTCCGGCCTTTGCCGAACTCGGCGACGGCCTGAGAGATCTGGGCCTCGCTCTCGGTGTCGATCATGCTGGTCGCTTCGTCGAAGATCAGGATGGCGGGGTCGCGGAGGATGGCCCGGGTGATTGCGATGCGTTGGCGCTGGCCGCCAGAGAGGCTGAGCCCTTGCTCCGCGACCGGCGTTTCGTAGCCCTCGGGGAGGGCGGCGATGAAGTCGTGGGCCCGGGCCTGCTTGGCGGCGGCCTCCATCTGGTCGCGGGTGGTGCGGGGGTCGCTGCCGTAGAGGATGTTGGTGCGGATCGTGCCCTTGAAGAGGATCACTTCTTGGGTCACGACCGCGATCTGCTCGCGGAGGCTGCGAACTGCGACCTCGCGGACGTCGCGGCCGTCCACCAGCACGCGGCCCGTATCGGGGTCGAAGAGCCGCGCGGCCATCGCGACGAGGGTGGTTTTGCCGCTGCCGTTGGTGCCGACGATGGCGATGCGAGTACCGAACCCGATGCGGAGAGAAACGCCGTCGAGCGCAGGCGTGGTGGCGTTGGGATAGGTGAAGCGCACATTGTCGAACGTCAGTGATTGGGCGTGACGGGGCAGCTTCGGGAGGGTGAGGCCGAGGCGGGGATGGCCCGGCTCCTGCTCGGTATCGAGCAGTTGTTTCAGGCGTTCGGCAGCGGGTACGGCGGTCTGGATGTCGTTGATGATATTGGTAAGCGGTTTGAGGCTTGCGCCCGCGACGGCCAGCGCACCCAGGGCAAGGATGAAGTCGGCGGGGTCGATCTTGCGGGCGATGATGAAGCGGCCCAGCACCAGCACCATCGCGCACAGCATCAGGATCGAGAGGGCTTCGTTGAGCGGGCTGGCAAGGGCCTTGGCGGTGCGGAGGCGGTTGAGTTCCCGCAGCATTTCCTTGTTCATGCGGTGGAACCGCCCGGCTTCGTAACGCTCGGTCGTGTGGACTTTGACGACCTTGAGAGCGCCCAGGCTCTCGCTCGCCGCGGCGTAGAGCCCGGACTGGCTCTGGAGGGCGGCCCGGGAGGCCTTTTTGATTCGCTTGCCCACCTTGCGGATGACGCCCGCGAGGATCGGTGTGACGAGGAGCGCGATAAGGCTGACCTGCCAGTGGTAATAGAGCGCTACCGCGAGCCCGACGAAGCCCTTGAAGACCTGCAACACCGCCTTGGAAAGCAGGATGGTCAGCCCGTTCCCCAAGACCGTCGAATCGTTCACGATGCGGCTGATGGTGTCGGTGGGGCCGGCGCTCACGATGGTGCGGAGGGGCGAACGCAGGGCGGCGTGGAAGGCCTCGCGCCGGACCGCCGTCACCGACCGGTTGACGACCGTCTGGGAGAAATAGGCGTGCAAGAAGTTGGCGGCCGAGCCGATGAGCGTGAGGGCGGCGAGCGTGGACATGATCCAGACCAGCGTTACGAAGGGGTCTGAAGGCAGGTGCGCGATCCACGCTGCGGGGATCATGGCGGCCCGCCGGAGGTTGTCTCCCAACCACTCGGGGCCGGCCTGCATGGATGCGTTGTATTCGAGCGCGATGACGTCGAGGCCTTTCGCGTCGCCCAGGATGGAGGCCAAGACGGGGCGGGCTCCCAACATCCCTGCTCCGAGCGTCGCCCCGGACAGCAGCACCATCAGCAGGGCAAGCGCGATCAGCCACCAGTAGCGGAACATCGACCGGACAAAGAATCGGAAGGCGCTCATCGGGGGTGGGGAGTATCGCCTCTTCAAGCGCGATAGGAAAGCGGTTTGGAACCTGATTGGGCGATGATGCGAAAATGCGGAGGCGAAGAGCGTCAAAGACGGACCGTGAAGATTTTATAACCCGTTCGAACAACAACACTTGCATCGTTCTGCCCGCGAAAGAGAGTCTTCGATCGGATATACTCGCCCCCCCATGACGACCGCGACGACCGACGCAGCACTTTTCGCCCAAAGCCTTCAGGCTTCCCCCGAGAGCCTTCCGGTCGCACCACTGGTCCGTGGGGCCGCCGCCGAACGCGACGTGACCGAGTCTCATTCGGCCGCGCAACGCGTTTGGAAGGTCGCGGTGGTCATGCCGTGCTTCAACCGGCGGGCTGATTGCGAAAAGTTACTGAAGGACCTCGCGCGCCAGATCCTTCCGAATATCCGACTCTGGGGAGTTGTCGTTGACAACGCCTCGTCCGAGCCGCTCTCCACGATGAAGATTCCGCCCGGGCTGGAGATCGAGTTCGTTCGATCGGAAGCCAATACGGGAGGTTCCGGCGGGTTTAACTTGGGGATGTCGCACGTGATTTCCGGGGCCGGTCTTTCCGGGGTCAATGGTCCCCCTGACTTTGTGTGGTGGCTTGATTCGGACGCCCGCGTCGCACGCACCGCCTTGCGGGAATTGGTGCGGGCGCTGGTCCGCAATCCCAAGGTGGGCGTTGTGGGCTCGGCGTTGTGCGACAGCGATACCGGTCGGATGTGGGAGTGCGGCGGCCGGATCGACAAACTCACCGGCGCGTTCCACGTTGCGGCGGCGGGCGACCACGACCGCCGATTCCTCGTGCGTGCCCATTACGTCGCGGCCTGCTCGGCGCTGGTCCGACGCGAGGCCATCGAACAAACCGGGCTTTTCCCGGACAACTTCATTTATTACGACGACGTCGACTGGTGCATACGGATGCGGCAGCGCACCGGGCTCAAGGTCCGTGGCTGTCTCCGCTCGCGGGCGTATCACCCCCCGGGCGACCGTCGCTACGCGCTCTGGACCCGGTACTACAACGCGCGCAACTGCTTCTCCCACATGGAGGTGATGAAGTTGAGCGCTTTCACCCGGTTCATCCGAGCGATGCTTGAGGTTCGGCGGGCGGTCGCTCAGACCATGATGGGCCTCGATGAACTCTCGGAGCTTCATTTGAAAGGTCTTGAGGACGCCGTCGCGGGCCGTTTCGACCGGGTCGAGCCGCGTCATGTTCTGAGGCCGATGGGCTTCCAGCCGCACTCCAAGGTGGTCGAGACCATCCGCACCGAACTCGCGACCTACGGACCCGGCGCTACGCTCTACATGCACCCGCTACTGAAGAGTCATATCTCGGGGCTGGAAGTCTTCCGGCGAGAGGTTCCGGCGGTTCGGCGGGAATTGAAGGGACAGTGGCCGACGAACTGGAAGTACTGGCGAACGCGCCCGCTGCGCGGGCACCTTCTCCGCGATACTCTCGGGGCCGCCGTGCGATGCATCATCGGGCCGTCGGCGGATGTCGCGATTGTTCCGACCGGGTGGCCGACGAGTTGGTTCCGCGGCCGCACACTCATCGAGATCACGACCGAAGGGTTCCTCCTAAGGCGGCCCAAGCCGCTCCTCACTGCCGCGAAGGCTCTCCGGGTGTTCGCGCGCGGGCTTCGGACGTCGTTGAAGTTAGCGCGAAAAAGCCCGGGGGTACGGCCCTTCCCTCCAGCGCCCGCGCGATGCGAACTCCCGACCTCGACACTCGAAGCGAAGCCGGCGTGAAGTCCTGGGCCGGGTCGACGTTTTGCGAAGAATTCTGTGCCCTCCAACGCCGTCACGATTTCCGCCTTGGTGCTTGTTTACAACCGTGAACGAGCGCTGGCGCGCACGCTTGATGAACTCGCGAAGTTGCCGCTCATCGCGCGCGTGGTGGTGGTGGATAATGCCAGCACTGACGGTTCGGCGTCGGCGGCCGAGGGCCGGCCTGACACAAAGGTGGTGCGCCTGGGCGTCAACACCGGGGTCGCGGCGTTCGCCCGGGGGATCGGTGAGATCGAGACGCCCTTTGTGCTGGTGCTGGACGACGACGCATGGCCGGATGCGGGAAGCCTTTCGGCGGCCCATGCGCTGCTCTCCGCGGACGATTCTCTGGCTGCTGTAGCGCTCTCGCCGGTTCACCCCGAGAGCAAAGTGCGGGAGTGGCCGCGACTGCGGAGTCGTTCCCTCGAATCGCCGTTCATGGGCTGCGGCAATCTGGTCCGGGTCTCGGACTGGCATGCGGCGGGCGGGTATGAGGGAAAGTTCTTCCTGTACCGGAACGACACCGATCTTGCTCTGGCCTTCGCGGCCCTGGGTCGCGGGGTCGCGTTTGATCCATCGTGGATCGTGTGGCACGACAGCCCCGCCGCGGGGCGGAAGACGGAACGCTGGCTGCACCTGGCGACCCGGAACTGGGCGTGGATGGCGCGGCGGCACGCCCGCGGGGTGTGGCTGGTGATCGGGCTGGTCGCGGCCTTCGCGCACGCGCTACGGGAAGCGGGGCTCTCGCTGCGGCGCGTGCGTGCCGCGCTGCGGGGCGTGCGACAGGGGCTCTTCACCCCGGCACCGCTGTTGCCGGCGGATGTGCCCCGGACGGGGGAGGGTTTTCGGCGGCTGGTGCGGGCCAAGTTGGGATGCCCGGGATTCGCAGGGTCAAACGTGGAGGTTCATCGCCTGCATCATGACGGATCCCATATCGGCGGGGCTTAGGGCGACCGTCACACCGGCGGCTTGCAACGCCGTGATCTTGGCATCGGCGGTGTCGTCGGTGCCGCCGATGATGGCGCCGGCGTGGCCCATGCGGCGGCCGGGGGGGGCGGTGCGGCCCGCGATGAACGCGGCGACCGGCTTCTTGACGTGAGACGTGATGTAGGTTGCGGCCTCGATCTCGTCGGTTCCGCCGATCTCGCCGATCATCAGGATGCCGTGGGTTTCGGGATCGGCCTCAAAGAGGCGGATGCTGTCGATGTGGTTGAAGCCCCGGACGGGATCGCCGCCGATGCCGATGCAGGTGGATTGGGCGAGGCCGGCGTTGCTGGTCTGCCAGACGGCTTCGTAGGTGAGGGTGCCGGATCGGGAGACGATGCCGACGGCTTTACCGAGTTTGCTCTGGCTGATGTGCTTATG
>CAZJXA010000188.1:0-6580 GCA_964549785.1 uncultured Phycisphaeraceae bacterium
CGCCCAGCACGTCCCAACCACCACGACCTCGCCCACCGATTTGGGCGACCTCGAATCCGACGTCCGCATCTACACCCAGCACATTAACTCCCTCGCCGATCCCTTCATGGAAGGCCGTGCTCCGGGCACCCTCGGCAACCGCCGCGCCGCCGACTACCTCGAGTTTTACTTCAGGAAATTCGGGTTTGCCCCCGCCTTCCCCGTGAAAGACGCGTCCGGAACCATCGACCCCCTCGGACCCGGTGTTTCGTACCGACAGGAGTTCATCGCGCCCCCGACACCCGGGCCGAACAACTCCATGCGCCTCATCGACTCGCGGGCCTCGTACAGCGCCGATGGCGACACCATCACGCTCACCGCCGGAAGCGACTACAACGTCCTCGGGTATTCCTCCAGCGGGGAGGCCACCGGCACCCTCGCCTTCGTGGGGTACTCCACCTCGAACCGTGATGAAAACTACCGCACCTATTCCGATGACCTGAGCCTTGATGGAAAGATCGCCGTAGTCCTGCGCTTTGAGCCCATGAACGACGATGGCACCAGCCGCTGGGTTTCCGACAAATGGTCCCCCGCCGCCGCGGTGGAGCCCAAACTGCGGGCCGCCGCCGAGCGCGGGGCCGCCGGCATCATCCTCGTCAACCCCCCGGGCGCGAAAGATGCCCGCGTGGGAACGCTCGAAGGCCTGACCCTCGCGGGGCGCAGGGCACTCAATATCCCGGTCGTGATGATGACGACCGAGGCTGCGGATCGGCTGATCACCGCCGCCGATGGGGCTTCGCGCTCGCTCCTTGAGTTCCGGCAGTTGGCCGACACCGAAGGCGGCGTCATCGATCTGCCGGACGCCCGCGTCACCCTCGCCGCGACGGTCGAGCGGATGCCCGCCGATAACGTCGGCGGCCTGCTGGCGGGCAAGGGTGCCCTCGCCGACGAACTCATCATCATCGGTGCTCACTACGACCACGTCGGGTACGGGTATTTCGGCAGCCGCGATCCCGACGGCCGCACCAAACTCCACCCCGGTGCCGACGATAATGCCTCCGGCACCGCCGGCCTCCTCCTCATCTCCGAAAAACTTGCCAAGGCGTACGACCAGCTCCCGGACGACGCCAACGCGCGCTCGGTGCTCTTCATGGGATTCAGCGCCGAGGAGTCGGGCCTCATCGGTTCCCGTCACTACACCAAGAACATGATCCGGGCGGTCGAGAAACATTACCTCATGCTCAACATGGACATGATCGGCCGCCTCCGCGACGACAAAATCGAAGTCCACGGCGTCGGCACCTCGCCCGGCCTCGCCGCCTTCGCAGGACCGTTCCTCGACGATTCCGGAATGGCCGTGGCCGTCAAAAAAAGTGGCTTCGGGCCCTCCGACCATTCCTCGTTCACCAGCGCCCGCGTTCCCGTGCTCTTCTACCACACCGGTCTGCACGATGAATACCACATGCCGACCGACCACGCCTGGACCATCGATTGTGAAGGCGGAGCCCGCGTCTGCGACCTCGTTTCCCGCATGGCTCTGGCCGCGGCACTGAACCCCGAACCCATGCCCTTCGGCGACGGCAAAACGACTCCGACCAAGAGCACCGATCCCCACTCCACCGCGGCCGCCGACCCGAACGACCCCAACGAACCCGCCGCCACATCGATGCGGGGCACCGGCGTCCGATTCGGTATCGCCCCGGGTGATTACTCGGGCGATGAACCGGGAGTCCTCATCGGCGAAGTCTTCGACGGACTCCCGGCGGCCAAGGCCGGCCTCAAAACCGGCGATCTGATGACCACCTGGAACGGCGAAAAAATCGAGAGCGTCGAAGCCTGGATGCCCCTTCTCAACAAGGCCAGGCCCGGCGATAAAGTCGTCATCACGTACACACGCGATGGGAAAGAACTGACCGCTGAAGCCACGCTCGTCGCCCGCGCCCGCACCAACGAATAGGGTCCCGTCAACCCCGTCTTTCCGTGGCTTCTATGAACGACGTGCCAGACTCTCATTCTTGATCAAGACCTCCAACGTCTGGCACACGCTCTCCACGTCCTTGGCCGACAGGTCGTTGTAGAAAGGCAACGCGATGGTCCTCTGGCTCACCGATTCCGCGATCGGGAACATCCCCGGCCCGAATCCGTGCATATCCCGATAAAACTGCTGAAGGTGGATGCACGGAAAGTAATCCGACGCCCCGATCTCGTGCGTCCGCAACCCGCGGATGATCCTGTCCCGCTCCTCCCCGGAGCAACTGGGTGCCAGCCGAACGACGAACACGAACCACGACTGCACCGTCCCCTCATCGATCGTCGGCATCACCAGGCTCGGATTCGAGACCAGCCGATCAATGTACCGCTTCGCGACCACGTTCCGCTTCTCGATGATCGTGGTCAGCCGCTGCATCTGCGCCACCCCGAGGGCCGCATTGATCTCTGACATCCGGTAGTTGTACCCGAGCCGTTCATGCCGAAGCCACGACCCCGTCGCCGATCCGCCGGTCGCGGTCGGTGCCGCCGCCCCGATCGGCCTCCCCTGATTCCGCATCGACCGGCACAGCCCCGCCAGCCGCTCATCATCGGTCACGATCATCCCGCCCTCGCCCGTCGTGATCTGTTTGTTCGGATAAAAACCGAAAACGCCGATCCGCCCGAAACTCCCCGCCCTTCGGCCCCGATAGGTCGTTCCCAACGCTTCACAGCAATCCTCGATCATCGGGATCTCGTACTTGGCGGCGAGGGCCGCGTACGCGTCCATGTGGGCCGGATTCCCGAACGCCTCCACCGCCAGGATCGCCTTGGTCCGCGGCGTAATCGCCTTCTCCACCTTCGCCGGATCCATGTTCAACGTCCGCGGGCAGATGTCCACGAACACCGGAGTGGCCCCGACAAACAGGATCGCGTTCGACGATGCGATGAACGAAAACGGCGTCGTGACGACTTCGTCCCCGGGCCCGATCCCCAGGGCCAGCATGGCCAGATGCAGCCCGCTCGTCCCCGAGTTGACCGCCACCCCGTTGCGGCACCCCGAACGCTCCGCCACCATCGACTCGAATCGCTCCACCATCGGTCCGAGCGACAGCCGCCCCGACCGCAACGTCGCGAGCACCAGACCCTCCTCCACCTCGGTAATGTCGGGACGCGAAAGCGGTATCTCGATGTCGCTCATGGAAAAAACATAGCCCCGCGTATCAGCGACTTCGAGCACCGTCCTCTTGCCGCAAAATCCGCTGACCCAAAATGTCCGCCAGTTCACCCAGTGAAGTCCCGGCGATATCCGGCGGCAGCACGATGTCGATCTGGTCCCGAAGCAGGACGCCGACGTTCGATTGCAACCGCCGTTGGGCCGTGATCACGGTCGAGTGGTTCGGTCGGCCCATCGATCTCGCCAACTCCGGGAAACTGAGCGTCGTCAGTTTCCGCCCCAAATACGCAACGAGCGATCGGGCCAGCACCACCCGCTTGTGCCGCCCCTTCCCCATCAGTTCCGAAAGGTCCACGGATAGGGCTCCGCACACCTCCGAGATCACCGTCTCGATGGCGATCGGCCGCTTGGCCCGCAGCGGCCCGACACTCTGGGCCGAATCCTGCAACCCGAACGCCTTGCGCACCAGCACCAGCCCCACGTGCCCGTTCCCGCGCGACAGGTCTGGCAGCAGCCGCTGGACCGCATCGATCTGCGTCACCAGCCCCTCGATCTCCCGCACCGACCCGCCGAAACCGCCCATCGAGCCGACCGAACGACCGCTCCGTTCCGCCACCAGTTTCGCCGCCATTGGTTCCAGCGTCAACCCCCGCCGCTGCGCCAGGTGTGTCACCAGCCGCGTCCGCAACTCCGCCTCCGGAGCCTCGATTTTGACCACCATGCCCGCCATAAACCGCGACACCAGCCGCTCGCTGATCCGTGGAATATCCCGCGGGTGTTCGTCCGAGGCCACCGCGATCCGGGCCCCATCGAGGTTCGCGGCGTCCAGCGTGTGCAGCAGCTCCGTCTGGGTCGCTTCCTTGTTCGCTAGAAAGTGGACGTCGTCAAGACACAGCAACTTCACCCGCCGATACGCCTTGCGGAACTGGTCGACTTTGTTGGCCCGCACCGCCATGATGAACTCGTTGGTGAACGCCTCCGCCGTCGTGTACCGCACCGCCTGCGGGCCCGCCACCAGCGAGAACGCGTGGGCCGTGGCCCGCAGCAGATGCGTCTTGCCCATCCCGCACGCACCGTGCACGAACACGGGCTCGCCCCCGCACCCTTTGTCGCTCGCCGCCTCGATCAGCCGCCGACACGCCGCCTCGGCGAGGCGGTTGGAATCGCCGACGAGAAAGTCCTCGAAGCGCTGCCGGTCGCGCACCACGCCCGTGGGGCCCGTGATGTTCGCCCGGATCGAGCGGGCCTGCTCCAAGCCCACCGCAACCGCCGGCCCCGCGGGCTCCGCCGCGAACCCCTTGGCGGGCGTGAAGGCCGCGCGATCGATGCGAAACCGCACGTCGGCATTGCCGACTTCGATGGCGACTCGCCGCAGGTCCTTCCCGAAACGCCGGTCCAGCATCTCCGCCAAGAACCCCGAGGCCACTGTCACATCAACGTGCCCGCCCGCCACCCCGATCACCGTCTGGCGATCAAAGTACCGCCGAAAATGAGCGGGGCCGACCTGCTCCTCAAGCCGACCCAGGAACCGCTGGAGCGTCCGCTGCTCTCCGCCCGGTCCCCGTTCGGGCCGTGTCGCGGTGTTCCTGGGATCGTCCTGCCCCGCTCCGTGAAACGCAGACAAAGACTCCGTCCGCGCGTGCGTTACCGATGAAAGTTCGAGTGCGCCCGTCTCCATAGGTAAGCCCCCAGTCCCGCTGTCCCCGGCGTCCTTGGCCGGCCCAACAGCGCGCTAGATACCACTCCGTCCATGAACCCTTCACGACCCGGCGCATCCGGATTGCCGCTTCAGAGCCTAGTGAACGGGCCGACAGCACGAGCATGCCTCCGGCACCCCGCACGACCGACTCAGATTTTTGATCGAGTCCTTCACAACACGAACGCCGGAATGCCCGCCCGACCCGCAGAGAACGAGTTCCCTTTGAGGCCGACAGCACACCCTCATGTTCGGGCCGCCACCACCGAGCCACCTCGATGATTTTCGCCCGCACATGTTCATTCGCCGGTCGAGTCCGTGACCGCTTTCAACACAACGTCGAGTTCGTCGTCGCCCTTGATCGGCGCGGCACCACGACAAAACAAATGTACGGGCAAACGCACCCGAGTGCAACGAACTTTTCCGCTCCGCTCGAGCGCCGCCGCCGCCCGCTCCAACATTCACAGGCGTTTATGCCATCGAAAAAAACTTACGCACCCTTGTCGCGCGGCCCTCCGCAGAACGTGTGCACAACCGGTGGAACACCACGAAAACCGCTTCGCATCCGCACCTTACGTCGCAGACATCAAGCCGTCGGGAGGGCCCGCACCAGCGCGAGCCTCCGCGCAAACGCGCGAAATCCCAGCCCGCGATACAGCCGCAGCGCTGATTCATTCCGACGATCAACCGCGCACGTGATCGGCCACGAGCGGTAGCGTTCCCGCACCCGGCACACCGCTACCGACAGCAGCCCTTTCGACCACCCCCGGCCTCGCACCGATAGCGCCAATCCCAGATACACGAGTTCCACCACGTTCTGTTCCGGGCACGCCGACATCAGCACGCACCCCACGTCCCGCTTCACCCCGTCCTCCGCCCCGCTTTCCGTCACAATCCACCACAGCCCCGCATCGAACGTTCCGGTCGCAAAGTGCGAGTCCAGAATGTCTTCCGTCGTTCTTACCCCGCACAACTCCGGGCAGTCCATCGTTTCTTCATACGACCGTCCCAGCATGTCCAGCAAAATCGCCCTGCGTTTTCCCGCTGGCACGTCGCTCAACGGTCGGAGCGCCCAGCGAGGCCGCTCTTCCACTCCCGCCCTTTCAACTTTCGTCGCCGGCTCCAGCCTCAGATAGTCCAATTCCCCTACCGACCCGAACCCGGCCGCTTGCAACGCTTGCACCGCCCATCGATCGTCCGGCGATGGCAGCGACTGCGCGACCGCCGCGACCCCCGGTCGAAGCATTGCAAACTCCGACACTGCCGCGGCCACACACGCGGCTCGCTCCCGCACACCCGTCGCTTCCCACAACGGACCTTCACCCTGCTTGGAGGGTTCCGAAACAAAGGCCATGACCGTCCGACCCGCTCCCGGCACCATCAGGCAGCATTGCCGCACGACCGGCCCCGAGCCCGGCTCTCGCCCGCCCGCACCCGCTGACTCAAACACTGCCCACACCAGCGTGAGGTCGATCCCATGCCCTCGGGCTGCATCCACCAGCCGCTTGGCCGCCTGCTTCACATCGCCGTTCTGGCTGACCAGCCGCGTCGCGACGGCCATAAAGTCTGATCGGGTGGCCCGTCGAACCTCGACCTCGTTTTCAGAAGTCGCCCCCTCAAGAGTGTGTACCGGATCAGACACGTTGCGGTAACCGTATGTAAACTGCCCGTCCGCCTCTGCCAAATCTCTCCGCCCGCAAATCCCCCGCGTTCAACCACTCCCCGCCCGCGATCCCGGGTAAACTCCCCTCCCTGCGAAC
>CAZJXA010000189.1:0-6500 GCA_964549785.1 uncultured Phycisphaeraceae bacterium
CCGCCGACGACCACCGCGCCCAACCCGCGGTACATCTCTGACCCCGCCCCGGGGGCCAGAACCAGCGGCAACCCGCCTCCCACGGTGGTCATAGTCGTCATCATGATCGGCCGGATACGCGTTCGGACGCTTTCGGCGATCGCGTCGTGCATCGCCAGAGGTTTGGCGTCCGAACCGAACTTCTCGGGGTGCATGAAGTTGATCGCCTGCTCGACGAGCAAAATCGCGTTGTTCACCACGGTGCCGATCAGGATGACAAACCCGAGCATCGTGAGCACATCCAGTTGCTGGGGCGCGATCGTCGGGTCGCGCATCGTTGAATGATGCACAAGGCTCAACGCCGCGAAACCGCCCACCATCGCCAGCGGCACGCTGAACATGATGACCAACGGCAAGAGGAAACTCTCGAACAGCGCGCACATCAAGAGATACGTCACGGCCAACGCCCACACAAACCGCGCGGATAACAACTCGGGTCGCCCGAGGAACGCCCACACCAAAATCCCGATCGCAGCGCTCGCCAGCAGCACCGCGACCGAGGCCGGGATGCCCGCCCCCAGCCGCTTCCGTCGGAACGCCCGGATCACCGTGGCCGCCGCCGCCACCACCCCCATCGTCCCCACCACAAAAATCCCGACGCGCCCCCACTTCGCGAACATCGCTCGTCGCTCGGGGTTCAGCGGCACCACCCCGAACATCGCTGCTTTCACTTCGTCGAGTTTGGCCGCGGTCCCCTCCATGCGGACCCGCATCGTCGGATCGATGACCCCAGTCGCCCGAGCCACGGCGATCATCTTCTCATCCAGTTCCCTCATCACCTCTTCGATCGTCATGTCGTCCGGCGGCGTCACCTGGATCGTCACGCTCGGCAGTTCCTCGATCCGTTGGATCGATTGCGGGGCGTTCGCCGTAATCACCTCGGCCACCTGACTCATCGGCACTCGCTTGCCCGCCGGCGTCATCACCGGGATGCTCGTCAACTGCTCCTTGTACCCCAGCCGCCCGCCCACCGGCTTGACCATCAGGTCGACGTTCCGCCCGTCCAGCAGGAAGTCACCCGCGATCGCGCCATCAAAGAGCGCCCGAACGGCGGTGCCCAGGTCCGCCGTCGTCAGCCCGAGTTCGCGCCCGGTCGTCGAGAGCCGCAGCCGCCACTCCGGTTGAACCAAGTTAAAGTTGGACGGACTGGGCTGAACATTGAGCCCGAAGCCGAACCGAGCCCCCGCCATGCCGAAGATCATGCCCGCAGCGCCCTTCACTCGCTCCAAGTCGGGGCCCGATATCTCGACATCGATGGAGTTCCCGCCCTCGATCCCGCCGAAAATCGACGACTGCCCCGCACCGCCGAACGCGTCCGGCAAGCCGGACATCGAATTCGTGAGCAACTGCCCCACCGGGATCACGACCTGCTCGTCCGCGCTCACGCCGCCCGCAAACATCGAACCGCCGAACGCGCCGATAAACAGGTTGCTCACCGCGACGGGCTCGAAGGGTTCCCCGTGAAAGTTGGCGATCTGCGGCAGCGCCTTGACCGCCTCGTTCGGATCCGTGCCCGCCGGCAGGTTGTCTGTCAAGTAAGGCCCCACCACCCGCTCCATCCGTTCCGCGTAGTTCTCCATCTCCTCGACCGACAACCCCGGAGGGATCAAGACGCCCCCGAACACGAGGTTGCGGTTCCCCTTCGGCAGGTAGTCCAAGGGCGGCATCAACCACATCGACCCGCCGATGCTGAGCAACGTCATCAGCACGATCAGCACGGGCCTCAGCGTCCAGCCCCGCCAGGACGTCATCAACCAATGAACGACCCGGGCCACGCAACTGGTCACCCACGCTCCGAAGGTCACCAACCCGAACACGTTAAACACCGCCCTCCGCAGCGGGCCGCCCGTCTCCACCGCTCCCGGTTTGCGGCCACGGTACAAGACGTTCGCCGCCGCGGGCACCACCAGAATCGCGACGAGCAACGACAACAAGGTCGAAACACCTAGCGCAAACGAGATGTCAAAGAACAATTGCCCGACTTCCTCGCGGATCGTCAGGACCGGCACAAAGACCGCCGCGCTCGTCAGCCCCCCCGCCAGAACCGCCGCCCACACCTCGCGCGTGCCCAGGTAAATCGCCGTCCCCACCGGCTCACCCATCGCCAGCCGCCGCTCGATGTTGTCGATCACCACGTTCGAGGCATCCACCACCACCCCCGTCGCGAACGCCAACGCGGCCAGGGAGATCACGTTCAGCGTCCGTCCCGCCGCCACCATCACCAGAAAGGTGCCCGTCATGCACACCGGGATCGCCAGCGCGATGATCAACGTCGGACGGATCGCCCGCAGGAAGATGAGCAGTGTCACCACCGTGATCGCCGCCGCGCTCCACAAGTTTCCGGTCACGAGGTCGATCGCCGAATCGATATACGTCGTCTCGTCGTACACCTGCCGAATACGCAGGCTGTTCCCCAGCGCGGGCTCCAGTCGCGGCAGAATCTCCCGCTGCACTTCCACCAGCCGCTCCCGCACATCCGCCATGATGGTCATCACGTTCGATCCGCTCTGTCGGATGATGTTCATTGCCATGCACGGGTGCCCCATCGCCCGCACAAACCCGCGCCGCTTCTGGTGCCCCAACTCAACCGTCGCGACGTCCCTCACCAGCACCGGACGTCCGTCGCGGTAGGTGATCGTGGTCGCCAGCACATCCTCGGCCGTTGAATACTGCCCCACCAGCCGCACCCGGTAGTCGCGCTTTCCCTCCGAGATCGTCCCCGCCGAGATGTTCCGATTCTCGCCCCGCAACGCCGCCACCACGCTCTCGTGCGACAAGCCCCGCTGGGCCAGAGCGACCGGATCCACGAACACTTCCACCTCGCGCTCGCGCCCGCCGTAGATGTTCACCTCCGCCACGCCGTCGATCCGCTCCAGATACGGTTTCACCTCGCGGTCCATCGCGTCGTACAGCGTCGAAATGTCGTACCCGGGATGGTCCGCCAACTTCGCCGGGTCGATGTCGATGATGATCCACGCGATCGCGTTCGACGGCCCGCCGTCGGCCGCCTTGATTGTCGGCTCGTCCACCTCGTCGGGGTACGCCGGCACCTGCCGCAGCGAATCGCTCACTTCCTGGAGCGCCCGGGTCAGGTCCGCCCCTAAGTAAAACTCAAGGGTCACCTCCGCATTGCCCTCGGTCGTGACCGACCTCATGTTCTTGAGGTTCGGAACGTTCTTAAGATACTTTTCCTGCTCGCGGGTGATCTCATTGACCACTTCTTCCGGGCTCCGCCCCGGCCAGACGGTCGTCACCGTGATCACCGGCTTGTCGACCGTCGGGGTCAACTGCACGGGGATCGTGAAGAGCCCCAACAGCCCGAACATCACCACCAGCAGCACGCCCACCGTGATCGTCACGGGGCGGTTCATCGCCAAACGAATCAAGTCCATCGATCACTCCGCCTTAGAAGGGGCCGCCCCTTGCTCTGGCCTAAGGGGTTGGCCGGGAAACAGCCGCTCGTTGCCCTTCACGACTAACTGCGCCCCCGGCGGCAGGCTGCCATCGACCACCACCCGGTCGCCCACCGCGAACCGTGACCGCACCCGAGCCACCGCGGCCATACCGCCCGCATTGAAATACACAAACTCGCCCGCATCGTCCCGCAGAATGGCATCCTTGCTCACCGTCAGGCGCGGCTCGGTCGCCCCGGCGGCCTTGATCAGCCCCACGACGCTCATTCCCGGCCGCAGAACGCCGTCCGCGTTGGCCACGCTCACGCGGATCGGCACCAGACGCGATAACGGGTCCGCTTCGGCGAAGACCGCATCCACGTGACCCGCGACCTCCGTGCCCAGCCCCAGAATTCGTATCTTGGCGGCGGTCTCTCCCGCATGGGGCTTTTGGGCAAGCGACGCCACCAACCCCGGGACCAGCGACTCCGGCACGTCCAGGCGGGCCTCTAACCGTTCAAGCGAAATGACTTCCAGGAGCGGACCCCCTCGGTTCACCCATTCTCCGACCTCCGACCGCTTGCGAACCACGAACCCCGCAAAGGGGGCGCTGAGCGTCATCTCGCGGACCGCCTGGTCCGCTACCGCCACCGCGGCCATCGCCGATGCCACGTCGCCCTTAGCCTCTTCCAACCGCGCGCTCGCCAGCAATGGCCCTGTGCGGGCGATGTCGATCTCTGCCGACGACACCGAATCCCGCCCCACCAACCCCTCATACCTCGACCAGTCGCGCTGCGCCTTTTCAAGTTCGGCCTCCCGAACGTTCAAAACGCCCGCCTGTGCGCTCGCCTCGGCCCGCTTCTCGTCCGCCTGCAACTTCGCCAACACGTCATCCAGCGTCGCCAACACCTGCCCCGCCTCTATCCGCTCCCCCTCCTCAACCGTCAGCGTCACCACCAGCCCCGCTTGCCTCGAAGCGATCGCGGCACGCTTCACCGCCCTTAACTCCCCGGTCACCTCGCGCCACACCTCCACCGGCTCCATCCGCGCGGCATCCAGCACCACAACCGCGGGTGGGGGCCCGCCCTGGGCCCACGCCATCGACCCGCTCACCACAAGGGCGGTCATCACCGCCCCCACACACCCTCGCATTCGCATCATGCGGCATTCTAGGAAGAACGTCGAGCGACTCCAACTCGTCCGAGCGTCCCCGCCGTCGGGACGCTCGCTTTCACCATGTGTACCGCACGCTGTACGTCACCGCCTTCTCCTCACCCGGTGCGAGTGTCACTTCCCACTGCACCGTGCGGGAGTCGATCTTTTTGCTCTCGGCGCTCTGCTTCACGATCTCCCACGTCGACCACCGGTTCAGATGCTCCTCGACAATCACCGTCACCGCCTCGTCCTTGCGGTTCCGCACCTTGATCTCGAATGATTCATCGATCGTCTCGCGCGAACTGTCCATCCTGAAGTCGGTCTTGACCCGCTCGCCCACCACGTCAAACGCCTTGCCCAACTTGACGAGCACCTTCTCGTCCTTGGGTGTGTGACCGATCACGTCCTCCCCAATGAACTCGAGGCTCGAATCCGCCTCATCCAGCTTGCTCACGCGGATCCGCCCCGCCGGCAGCGGCATCCCCATCCCCTCAGCCTTGCTGTTCGCAAAGCGCAGATAGACATCGACATCGTTGCTCGACTGGGCCCCGAACGACTCATCCATCACCACCGAGCCGTAGCCCCACCATGCATCCCCCGTCGCGTCGTAAACCAGCACCTTCTCGCACGGCACCCCCTTCGCCGCCGGGAACAGCTCCACCTGCTTCGTCGAATTGTCCGGGATCGTGGCCGGCCGCCCCAGCGTGTAGAGGTGATACTCAAAGAACGACTTTTCCTGAAATCCTTGACTCTCGTCGCGCCCGCGGGCCGCCATCGATTCGTTCATCCGGTCCATCATGTACGAGTCCTGCGGTCGCGGCGCCCGGTGCACATCTCCCGCCACCAATTTCAACGTCGCATCCGCGTACGTCCCGCCGCTCTGGTTCAGAATGCTCACCCACGCTCCCACATCGAGCACACCATGGTTCGCATCCTTGCCGTCCGAGTACACCAGGTTGTAATCCGCCCACCAGGTGATCCCCCGCGTCTGATACCCCACCAGAACCTCCTGCTCGCCTCCTACTTCGCTCTCGATGTCCCACAGGAGCGTCGGCCGCGTAATCAACCCCTCGGGCAGGCTTGGCAGCGTGACGTTCGACGCCCCGTTCAACATCCGGACGCGCCCATCGCTCAGGCGCACAACCAGCGATCCCCCCGAACTCGATAAGAGCGTCCCCTCAATCTTCTCGACCACGTCCGCGTGGCTGATGTTTACCGAAACCACCGAATCGATGAACCTCTCCAGCAGCTTCTCCGGGCTCACCAGGTCAAACTGATAATTCTGCTCCAGCACGCTCGCCTCGGGGTCCGTCAGCGACGAAAAACTCACCGTCGTCGGATCGATCTCCGCCGCGACATCCGTAAACTTCACTTCGCCCCGCCCCTTCTTCAGGTTCATCATCCGTCGTTCGCGTACGGAGGCGTAGCCCGGGACCGGTTGCCCGTTCCAGCCATACACGTTCCGCTGCCCCTGCGGCCCCACATCCACGCCGCCCGGCTGGGCCGACGAATAAATCGTAATGCTCGTGCCCGTCTCCAGATGGGCCGTCCGCTCCGCGCCCGTCACGCTCGCCGCCACCCCGCAGACCGCGATCATTGCCGTAACCCCGCAACCGCAACGCCGAACAAGAGATCCGTCCATGAAATCACTCCTTGAATACCGTTCACCGACCACCAATCCGCCAGACACACAATAATCCGTCGCGCGCGCTATTGATTTTCCCGCCTGCTTTCCCCGCTTCCGGCCTCGAACTGATTCGTCCGTCAGACTCCCCGCCTCTGGCTCGGTGCCCGCGTAACTTCAACCGGGTGACACGCCCGTGACACTAACCCGCAATGCCTCCGACGCACCCTGATCCACCCCGGCAAAGGGCGGGGTGGATCAGGGTGCGTCGGAGGCATTGCGGGTTAGTG
>CAZJXA010000190.1:0-6496 GCA_964549785.1 uncultured Phycisphaeraceae bacterium
GGGGGGTGCGGGATGTCGGGCTTGGCCCGACTTTTCAGGACCCGGGGGGCGGTGGTGAGAGGCTCGGATCGGGAACAATCGGAGACGACGGATTTGCTTGCGGCGGAAGAGATCGGCGTGGGGTTCGATCAGGGGGTGATCCCCGAGAACATCGACCTTGTCGTGATTTCGGCTGCGATCGGGGCGGACCATCCGCAGGTGCGCGAGGCGGCGAGCCGCGGCCTCCCGGTGATGCTGTACGCGGACGCCCTCGGCAAGTGCATGGAAGGTTGCTCGGGGGTTTCGGTCGCGGGTACCCACGGCAAGAGCACGACGACGGCGATGTTGGGGTGCGCACTTACAGACGCGGGCCTCGATCCGTCGGTGATTGTCGGGGCAACTTCGCGGCAGCTGCAACGCGGTTCGATTCATTCGACGCTGAACGATCCGTCGATCGGGTTCCGGCTCGGATCGGCCCGGATCGCGGGAGGAGCGCGTACCGGGGCGCCGGGCGTCCTGGTGGCCGAGGCGTGCGAGTTCAATCGCTCGTTTCACAGCCACCGACCGACGATCGGCTCGATCTCCTCGGTCGAGGCCGATCACCTGGATTGCTACACGTCGATCGATGAAATTATCGACAGTTTCCGGCGGTTCGCGGCCTTGATTCCGGCCCATGGAAAACTGTTCATCGCGCATGACGGTGCCCACCGGCGTGAAGTGACGGCCGGCATTGATTGTCAGGTCGAGACCATCGGCTTCAACCCGGAGGCCGATTGGGTGGTGGGGTACGAGCCCGGCGACCGGACGGTGACGGTGTCGCACAGGCGCGAGATCGTGGCGCGATGGCGGAACACGACGTTCGGGGCTCACAACGCTTTCAACGCGGCGACGGCCCTCGCGATCGGTATGGAACTCGGGGGCGACCCGTCGGTGCTGGCCGAAAGCCTCTCGCGGTTCCGCGGGGTGGATCGTCGGATGCAGTGGCTGGGCGACCGCCCACTCGGCGACGGGCGCTCGGTGCGGGTGTACGACGATTATGGGCACCACCCGACCGAGATCGACGTGACGCTGCGTGCACTGCGTGATGCGGAACGACCGCAGGATCGGGGCGGACGGATCATCTGTGTGTTCCAGCCGCACCAGCACAGCCGGACGCGGCACCTGCTGGAGGAATTCGCGGGGAGTTTCTCGCAGGCCGATGTGGTGATCGTCCCGGACATTTACTTTGTGCGGGACAGCGAGGCGGAGCGCTTCAAGGTGACCGCCGCGGACCTGGTGGATCGGTTGCGGGAGAAGGGTGTGCAGGCCATGCATCTCTACCCGTTCGGCGCGATCGTGGAACAGTTGAATCACATCTGCAAGGGGGACGATTTATTGCTGGTGATGGGAGCCGGTCCGGTGTGGCAGGTGGGGCGAGACTACTTGGCAAGCCGCTAAGCGGTCCCGAGATGCCCGTGGTTCACGTTCACGCCGATGCCTTGATTCCGACGTGGTTCCGCATCGGTGGCCGCGCCGATCGGCTCGTGCACGTCCGGACGCTGAATGAACTGATCGAGGCGGTGGCGATCGACCCCGCGTGCCGCGTTTTGGGCGATGGGGCCAACTTGCTGGTCGATGACGATGGCGTGGGCGAGTTGGTGGTCGCGACGACGGGCATGAACGCCGTCGAGATCAATGCGGCCAGCGGGCGAGTGTTGGCGGATGCCGGAGCCGATTTGCCCAAGTTGATTCTGGCGACCGGTCGGGCGGGGTTGGCCGGGCTTGAGGGGTTAGGCGGCATTCCGGCAACGGTCGGCGGGGCGATCGTGATGAACGCCGGGGGTGCCTTCGGGCAGATCGCCGACAGCGTTGCCGCTGTGCACGTGATCGACCGGGGTGGCGCGGTCCGCCGACTCGCGCGCGACGAGATCGCGTTCGGATATCGCCATTCGGGTCTGAGTCCGGCGATTGTGGCGAGGGTCGAATTCCAACTGACTTCGTCGGACCCGGTGCCGCTGCGAGAACGACTCAAGGATGTGATGGCGTACAAGAAAAAGAGTCAGCCGATGGCGGCGGACTCGGCCGGGTGTTGCTTCAAGAATCCGACGTTGTCGGCGGACGTCGCGGATGATCGGGGGGCGATCGGCCACGCGGGGCAACGGGTTTCGGCGGGCATGCTGATCGATCGGGCGGGGTTGAAAGGGCTCGCGGCCGGTGGCGCATCGGTGAGCCCGGTTCACGGAAATTTTCTTGTCACGAAGACTGGGGCCAAGGCCCGCGACGTCATTGACCTCATGGCCGAAATCGAGAAGCGTGTGCGGGACAGGTTCGGGGTGGTGTTGGAGCGAGAAGTCGTGGTGTGGACGAGGGACCGCGGATCGCCCCGGACAACGAGCCCATGAAAACCGAAGCGGCGAAGCCCACTCATGTGTTGGTGCTGGGGGGCGGCCCGGACGCCGAGCGGGCCGTGAGCCTCGTGAGTTCCGCGGCGGTGGCGGCTGCGCTGGCCGCACGCCCGGACTGCCTCGTGACGTACGAAGTGGTGGGGGAATTGACCGACCGCGAACTCGCGGCGATGCCCGGTGAGGTTGTGTTTCCGGCGTTGCACGGGCCGTGGGGCGAGGGCGGGCCGCTGCAAGATTTGCTGGAAGCGGGCGGGCGCCCCTTCGTCGGTTGTCGGGCTGGGGCCGCCCGCACGGCCATGGACAAAGTGGCGAGCAAACTCGCGGCCTCTTCGGCCGGGATTGCCACCAAGCCAGCGGCGGTCTTTTCGGCCCGCGACCCGGGCTGTCCGTTGCCGTACCCGGTCGTCGTGAAACCGGTCCACGAGGGATCAAGTGTCGGAGTTCATTTTGCCCCGGACGCAGAAGCATGGAAATCGACGCGGGCCCGCGTGTGCGCGGAGCTCACGGAACATCCGCGGCGGGTCTATATCGTCGAGGAAGCGGTCGTCGGAGGGCGCGAGTTGACCGTCGGGGTGTTGGACGGCACACCGCTGGACCCGATCGAGATCCGACCCGCGGTGGCGTTTTACGATTACGACGCGAAGTACCACTCCGACGAAACCCAGTACACGGTCGCCCCGGTGCTGCCCACCGGCATCACGGCGGCGGTGCAAGGGGCGGCGGCCCTGCTCTTCCGCGCGATCGGCTGTCGGCACCTCGCGCGGGTAGATTTCCTGCTGGATTCGTCGGGCCGGCCGTGGCTGCTGGAGATCAACACCATGCCGGGGTTTACCGGGCATTCGCTCCTGCCGATGGCGGCGGCGAAGGCAGGACTGCCCTTTGCTGCGCTTTGTGCGCGGCTTGTGGAGTTCGCGGCCCGGGACGGTCGATTGAGTTGATGTGGAACGTAGATCGGCACCGGCCGGGGAGGGCCTGTGGCGGCCAGCCGCGATGGGGCCAAGGATGATGGCATGGCACGACGCCAACCCGAGAACAAGAAGAACGATGGAAGCGAGGGGTTCGGCTGGAAGCCGTTCCTGTCGCACTTGTCCAGTTTTGTGATCGTCGCGCTATTCGCGGTGGTGCTTGTCGCCGCCGCGTTCGGAATGCGGCCCCTGCGGGAGCGATCCGCGGGCCACATCGGCGACGTCCCGGTTAAAGTTTCGTTCGCCTGGCCCCGGACGATGACGGCCGCGGGTGGGCTTTCCGATGAAACGTGGCTGCCGGCAGCCAATCAGGAGGAACTGGTCGCGCTCGCGCTGGGCGAATTGGGGGATGACCCCGACCCGTTTTCGAGCGTTCCGCTGGAGCGAATCGGAACCACCTTGGCAGCGACCGGTTGGTTCTCGGCGCCTCCATTGGTCTTCCGCGCGTCGGGTTCTTCGATCATCGTGAGGGGCGATTGGCGCATCCCGGCGGCGGTGGTACGGGCCGACCGCAAGGATTACCTGATCGCGTGGGACGGGCGGATGATGCCGCCGATCTACGAAGTGGGGGAGTGCAAGCTCCGCGCGATTATCGGCCCGGCCTGCCCTCCGCCCGCCAAGGCCGGCGGGGCCCGCGACTTTGAGACGGCGTGGCCGGGCGAAGATATCGCGGCGAGTCTCGAACTGCTGGCCCTGATCGCCGACAAGAAGTGGGTCCGGCAGATCGAGGGGGTCGATGCCTCGGCCTATTCAGAGCACACGAATCTGACCTTGTTGACAAAGGACGGCTCGCGGATTGTGTGGGGTGGTCGGCCCAGCAAGCCCCGGCTCGGTGACGTCAACACCCGTCAGAAATTGGCGAACATCGCCGAATTGGTGCGGCAGTTTGGTCGGCCCGATGCCGGGTACGCGCGGGTCGATGTCTCGCGCGACAAGTTGCTCTTCGACATCTCGGCGAGCGCTACGGCGGTGCCCACCGCGGCGGCGAATCCGGCCAGTGTTCCGTGAACGTCGACGGGGCCGGGGCGACTGGCGAAACCGGGCCTGGCGAAACCGGGCCTGGCGACACGGGGCTCGGCGACATCGCCCCCGACTCACCGTGGGCGGCGATTGATTTCACGGTGGCTCCCCGTGCCGATGCCGGGAGAGATGGGGCGACCGGGGCGGCGTTTGCCGCGCGCGAACAACCCGCCGACCGCTGGGCCCACCGCCGTGCCGAGCCGCGGGCTTTGGCGGTCTTTTGGTTGATGTATCTGACCGCCGCGTTCGCGGTGGCGATCGGTGGGTCGGGGGCGTCGGCCTTGGTGGCATTCGATGTCTACCGCCAGGTCGGACGAACCATGTTGGTGCTTACCGCCATCGGGATGTGCGTGCTCTGGCCGATGGTGCGGCTGAGTCAGTCGCGGCCCGAGCGGCCGTGGCGCGGGATGTGGCAGGACGTGCTGGTGATCGCGGGCCCGGTCGTGGGCCTGTGCGCAGCGCAGTCGGCGCCGTGGCTGGCCGATTGGCCCGTGATGGTGGCGGTCGCCGTATGCGCGACCATGGCCGCGTGGGCGTTGGCGATCGGAGCGTTGATCGCCTGCGCGCAGTCGTGGGATTGGCCGCGGGCCGCGGCGATGGCGCTGTGCTTGGTCGTGGGCGCGGGCGGGGCGTTGTTCGCACTCCGGCCCAGCCCGGTTGCGGATGGCTCGGCAGGTGAACGCGTGGAAGTGCGCCGGATGCTCTCGGCGGCCACGGCGACGCTGGAAATGACGGGCGATCGATCCTGGACCGGCTCGAACGCTTCCGTCGAGGCACGGCACTGGTTCGCGCTGCTCCCGCCCGGGGTGGTGGCGGTGGCGTGTGCGGTCGGGGCCCGCGGCCGACCGCACGGGGTTCGGGCGTCGGGTCCGTCCTAGGGTTGAGGACACTCTTTACGCCGGTTTGCCGGACGGGTCCAAAGGGAACGGGCCTTACTTTCTCACTTGACTGACGGGATGGCACGACGATGGAACTGATGACGCAGGCGGAAAAGCAGATGGTCGAGACCCGGCTGACCGAGCTGGTGGGGAACCGTCCGGGGCTGGCGCGGCGAATCTCGGAGGCCCGCGAACTGGGGGACCTCAAGGAGAACGGCGACTACCACGCCGCGCGTGAACAACAGGGGATGGAAGAGGCCGAGATCCGGCGGCTGCAGGAGCGGTTGCTTAACATCAGCCTGATTGACGAGCGGATGGGCAAGGCGGTCAAGGGCGTGGTGTTCATCGGCTCGACGGTCCGGCTGCGCGACACTTCCGATGGCGTCGAAGACCTCTTCAAGTTGGTGGGCGAGTCCGCGGGGACGGCGCCGGCGGATTATGTGGAGGTCACGGCGACCAGCCCCATGGGTGAGGCGCTGCTCAAGGCGCGGGTGGGCGACGTGATTCGCGTCAGCGCCCCGCGCGGCGAAAAGAAGTTCGAGATCATGGAGATCAAATAGAGTGGCCGGGGCGGCAGAGGTTACTCCCGCTGGACGGGTGTGCGTGGTCGGATCGGCGAACATGGATTTGGTGGTGCGCACGCACCGCCTGCCGGCCGCGGGTGAAACCGTGTTGGGGAGTTCCTACCGCACGTTCCCGGGCGGAAAGGGAGCCAATCAGGCGGTCGCCGCGGCCCGGATGGGTTCTCCGGTGTCGTTCATCGGCGCGATCGGCGACGACACCCACGGGCAGCGATTGCGGGCGGTGCTGGAGGCCGAAGGGATTGAACTCTCCGGGCTTGCGGTCCGCGCCAACGAAGCGACCGGGTTGGGGTTGATCACGGTGGCCGAGGGCGGCGAGAACACGATCGTGGTATCCAGCAACGCCAACGCCACGCTGACGGCCGGTGAAGTGGAAGCCCGGGGCGCATGGATTGCCGGTGCCGACGTGCTCCTGTTGCAGTTGGAAGTGCCGCTGGCGTGCTGTGTGGCGGCGGCGTTGATCGCGAAAGCCGCCGGGAAGAGCGTGATATTGAACGCAGCGCCCGCCCGGCCTATCCCGCCCGAACTCTTGCGGATGGTGGACGTGTTGGTCGTCAACCGGGGCGAGGCGGCGTTGCTTTTGGGGCAGGACCCGATGCTCGATCCGGCCCGACTCGCGTTGCGATTGCCCGATCTGGGAATCGCGACGGTGGTGCTCACCATCGGAGCACAAGGGGCGATCCTTTCTC
>CAZJXA010000191.1:0-1509 GCA_964549785.1 uncultured Phycisphaeraceae bacterium
TCTGCTGATCGGGGACGTCGGCGAGGGTGCCCTGACGGGTTTCCTGGAGAACGCGTATGTACGCCACCACGGCCCAGGCGTCGGACGGCCCCAAGGTGTGCCCGTAGGCCGGCATCGTGCGGACACCGTTGCGGATGATGTGAAACATGTAGCCGTCGCGCCCGGTTTCCTGCGTGCGATCGGTGTACTTGGGATCAAAGTAATTGGGAACGGGGATCGACCACTGTTGGCCGACGGTGCCCTTGCCGTCACCGTCGTAGCCGTGGCACGCCGAGCAGTTGATATCGAACTTCGTCCTGCCCAGTTCGAGCATCTGCCGCGTCACCGGCATGGGAATGTTCTCGGCGTAGGTTCCGTCCGGATTGACACCCGTGGCCACCAGGGTGTCGGCTCCGAGCAACTCCTCCTGCTCCGTCGTCCAGGTGTTGGCCCACGCGGCCTCGATGTGCCACGGGTTGGGGACGGAGGCCCCCACAGGCCCGAGGCCGTCCGCTTCAGCCGGTGCCTCGCTGCGCCAAGCGTTGCGGCCGAAGGCCACCGTGCCCTCGACGGGCATCCGCATCGTGCGGCCATCGGCGTAAAACCCGCTCTTGGACTGTTCACGCCACTTGGGCTGATCGTCCATGTCCGGGAAGAACTGGCGGGGCGGGGCGTCCTCACGGTCGCCCCGGCAGCCTGCAAGGCCGCCGAGAAGAATCGCGGACGCCGCGAGAGTGATGTGCTTGATCGTCATACGGAAATCCTGAATCATCGGTCTGGATGGGTGATGCTGTGAAATGCGTGTATCTGGTCTCCAGCGATAGTTGCCCTACTCCTCGACCAACTCGATCGATTGGGCACCGGCCCGCTCCAACAGGGCCCGCGTCTGATCCGGGTCAAACTTGCCGTCGCAGGCCTCGATCGCGATGAAGAAGCGGTCTTGGCTCGACCGAAGGAAACGTGTTTTCTTGAATAATGGGTGATGCCAACGGGGCAATCCGTTGATCGCGAGCATTCCGATGATGGCTGAGAAGGCCGAGAACAGAATGCCCAACTCGAACGTGATGGGGACGAATGGTTCCCATGCCGCGAACGGCTTGCCCTGCACGACTATCTGGTAATCGACGCCGGACATCCAGTACTGCATCAGGAAGCCCAGCCCGGCCCCCGTGAAGCCGCCCGCGGCGACGATCAGCGGCAGACGCGTGCGTTTGATGCCCATCGCGTCCTCCATGCCGTGGATTGGGAACGGCGTATGGCAGTCCCACTTGCGGTAGCCCGCATCACGGACCATCTCACAGGCGTGGTAGACGGCCGACGGCGTCTCGAACTCGGCCATAACACCATGGATGTGCTCACCGGCTTCGGTGACAAACACCCGGTTGCTGGGTTTGTTGTTGCCGGGTTTGGAAGCCCCGTGCTCGGTCTTGTTTGACATGATGCTTAGTGCCCCCCTTGCGAAGTATGCCCGTGACCATCACGGCCATCCCCAGCACCCCCACCGCCGTGCCCATCGCCATGCCCATCGCC
>CAZJXA010000191.1:1609-6491 GCA_964549785.1 uncultured Phycisphaeraceae bacterium
TTGAGTTCGGCCATCGCGAAGACAGGGAGGAACCGCAGGAAGAGCAGGAAGAGCGTGAGGAAGACGCCGCAGGAAGCGACGAAGATGCCGATGTCGACCGGGGTGGGATGGAACATGCCCCAGTCGCCGGGCAGGAAGGTCCGGTGGAGGCTGGTCACGATGATGACGAAGCGTTCAAACCACATGCCGATCGTTACGAAGAACGACACAATAAAGACCACCAGCGGGCTTCGCCGGCAGAACTTGAACCAGAACACCTGCGGGCTGATGACATTGCATGAGATCATCGTCCAGTAGGCCCACCAATATGGCCCGGTCGCGCGGTTCTTGAAGGCGTACAACTCGTACTGGTTGCCCGAGTACCACGCGATGAAGAACTCCATCGAGTAGGCGAACCCGACAATCATGCCCGTCGCGAGGATGATCTTGGCCATGTTCTCGATGTGGCGAAGGGTGATGAAGTCCTTCATGTTCGGGTAGAGTTCGCGGGCCGGGATCAGCAGCATCAGCACCATCGCGAACCCGCCGAAAATAGCGCCCGCCACGAAGTAGGGCGGGAAAATGGTCGTGTGCCAGCCGGGCACCACGCTCGTCGCAAAGTCGAACGACACGATCGAGTGCACGCTTAACACCAGCGGCGTGCTGATGCCCGCCAAGATCAGGTAGGCCGCCTCATAGCGGTGCCAGTGCCGGCTGCTGAAGCGCCAGCCGACGCTCAACATCCCGTACACGAAGGCCCGGATGCGATCGACCCGGATGGGGATGAACGGGAGCAGCACCGGCCCGCCCGCGCCCAGCCGCAAACGCTGATCGGCCCGGTCGCGCAGCGTCGCCAAGTCGGGGATCATGCCCATGTACCAGAACAAGAGCGAAACGATGCCGTACGTACCCACCGCGAACACGTCCCACAACAAAGGGCTGCGGAAGTTCGGCCAGATGTTGTTGGCGTTCGGGATCGGGAACATGAACCATGCCATCCACTGCCGACCGATGTGGATGCCGGGGAACGTCGCCGCGCAGATGACGGCGAAAATGGTCATGGCTTCCGCGGCACGGTTCACGGCCGTCCGCCACTTCTGCTTAAGGAGGCAGAGGATCGCGGAAATCAGGGTTCCGGCGTGGCCAATACCGATCCAGAACACGAAGTTCGTGATGTCCCAAGCCCAGTTCACCTGGTTGTTGAGGCCCCATGTGCCGATGCCCGTGATCACCAGATAATTGATGAACAAACCGCCCAGCCCCGCCACCGACGCCACCAACCCGAAGACCGGCAGCCACCACTGCGGAGGCTTGTTCTCGGTGTAGCCGCAGATGATGTCCGTCACTTCCTTGAAGGACCGGTTGTTGAGCACCAAGGGCGCCCGCACCGCCGGATCATCGATCAGCGAACCGTCGCCCGTGCCTGGAGCGGGGCGCTTCCGAGGGCCCGGCTCAAGGCCCGCAAGCCTGCGGGCGTTCAGTTCATCAGGAGAAAACGAACTCATGACACCCCTCCACCCGTGAGAACGTTCAGGCTCAGGGCATAACCCCGATCCTCGATCAGTTTGCTCTTCTCGAACCGGTACGAGTGCCCGGGTGACGCGGGCGCTGCGGGTTCGGCTGGCCCGTGACCCTCGGTCCCGCCTTCGGTGCCGTTACCGTGCCCGTGTCCGTCGGCCCCGTGTCCGGCCTCGTGCCCGCCATGGTGGAACGGGTGCTTCCAGGAGTCTTTCCGTTCCGCGGTCACGAGTTCCGGGTGCGGGTTCATCACCCGAACCATGTGGCTCGTCCGCGGCCGGGTGTTCAGGTACCCCAGCAACAAATAACTCCGCGGGCTGTTGCGGGTCGCGTAAATCTTGCTCGTCTCATCCAAGATGTTGCCGAAGGTGATCGCCCCGCTCGGGCACGCCTGCTGGCATGCGACCTCGAAGAAGCCGTCGGGGACCACATGCTTCCCGTCGGTGCCCTTCAGGTCCGCCAGTTTGCACTCGATGCGGGCCGCGTTGATCCGCTGCACGCAGTAGGAGCACTTCTCCATGACGCCGCGCATCCGGACAGACACGTTCGGGTTCTTCTGCATGCGCTCGATCTCCGCGAGTTTCTCGCGGAGCCGTGGCGGGATGAAGTTGATGTTGAACTTGTTGTGAACGTTGCTGCCGTTCACGCCGCCCCGATTGGGCATCACCTTCTCCATCGTTTCCTTGCCGACATAGTCACCGTTGAAGGCGTGCTTGCCGTACTCAAAGAAGTTGTAGCGGCGGACCTTGTACGGGCAGTTGTTGGCGCAATACCGTGTGCCGATGCACCGGTTGTAAACCATGTAGTTCAGGCCTTCGGGGCCGTGCACCGTTGCGTTCACCGGGCACACCGTTTCGCACGGCGCGTTCTCACAGTGCACGCACGCCACCGGCTGGTGATGCATGTCCGCCGGCTCGTTGATGTCGTCGCCCGTGAAGTAGCGGTCGACACGGATCCACGTCATCTCGCGGCCCTTGGCCACTTCCTTCTTGCCCACGACAGGGATGTTGTTCTCGGCCTGGCACGCGATGGTGCAGGCCCCGCACCCCGTGCAGGTTGTCTGGTCGATGGTCATCCCCCACTGCTGCCGCTCCGCAAACTTGGAGCCCGGCTTCGCCTCTGTGGACGACGCGTTATAGGGGTTCTTGTAGATCGACTGGTTCGGCGGGGTGTGAGAGAGGTCGCCCAGCCGCTCTCCCAGCGTCAGCATCGTGGCTTCGTCATAGAAGGTCCCGCCGCCGGGAGCCACTTCATCGCCGAACTTCTTCCACACCTCCAGGTCAACCGACCGCACGATCGCCGTTCGGCCCTCCATCGTCCAGTGGTTCTGGGTGCTGGAGATCTCATACGTCCCCGGCACCTTCTTCAGCGTCGCACCCGTGACCGACCACTCTCGCATCAGGCTGGTGCGAAGCACATTCGCGTTCTGCCCCACACCGTCGCCCACCTTGCCGCACATGGTTCGGCCGTACCCCAGCGTCAGCAGCACGGTGTTCTCGGCCATGCCCGGCAGAATCCACACGGGCGCTGTCATGGTCCGCCCACCGACCTCGATCTCCGCCATCTGTGCCAGCGGATACTTCGGCTTGGTGTACACCGCCGACGGGTCTTCGTCGCTGTAGGCCGCGGGCGACAACCCCAGCCTTGACGCCGTTGCGGGCGACAACAGCATCGGATTGTCCCACACCGTCCGCGTCCCGACCTCGGGCAATTCTTGGAGCCACGCCGCGTTCGCAAACCGCCCGTCGTGCAAGTTCCCAAGCCGGAACGCCACATCCAGCGAACCATCAACCGGTGCATCGGACGGCGTCATTGATGCAAGAGCACGGATCGTCGGGTCCGAATCCATTGGTTGCGAGGCCTTGGCCGGGGGCAGGCCAGCCACGAACCCGTCGTGCAACGCCCGACGCCATGCCTTCTGGAAGTCGGCCTTGACCACCTTCTTCCAGGCCGTCTGCACAATCTCGTACCCATCAGGCGAGACGGTCGCGTTCGAGGCACTCTTGGCCCCGGCCAGCATCGCCAGCACTTCGATCTCGCTCCTCGCGGGGTCATACAAAGGCTTGATCATCGGCTGAACCGGCGCAATCGTGCCGTCGATCGCGCGGGTGTCGCCCCAACTCTCGAGATAGTGGGTCCCGTTGAGCATCCAAGTGCTGGCCGCGGCGGTCTCGGTCTGCCCGACGCTCAACGTGATCGTGTTCGAGACCTTCTCCCACGCCGCACCGAAGTCAAGGTCGGCGGGCGCATCAAAGGCCGGATTCGCGTCCAACACCACGAGCGTGTCGATGGTGCCCGAGTTCATCTTCTCGACCAACTCTGAAAGCCCGGCGACCGAGTCCGCGCCTTCCGACGCCGTCATCGGCACATATCGCACCGAAGCGCCGATGTTCCCCAGCAAACGGTTGATGGCCACCGCAAGAGCGTGAACGACGGGAGGCTGCGTCGGGCCCGCGACAACCAACGACTTGCCGCGGAACGCCAGCAGGTCGGCCTTCAAAGTCTCGACAAATCGCCGCTCGGCGTCGCTCCACATCCCGGTATCAAGCCCGGCCGCCGTGCGCACCAGCGGGTTGTCGAGTTCGCCCAGGCCCGCGGCAAACTGCTTCACGAGTTCCGCCGCGAAAGCGGTGATGCGCGAGGGTGCGAGCCGCAAGCGATGGTCCGCCTGCCCGCCCGTCAGCGAAAAACCGCTCTCGACGACATACAACCGGCTCATCCCGTCCGCCGTCGTGTTCACGATGCGTGACGCCGCGAACCCGCGTGCGTTCGGCAGTTCGCCCGGGTCCTTCGCAAGGAACTCGCGATCGAGCGACACGATGATCTTCGTGTTCTCGCGGCTGATATCCAGGATCTCGTGATGCGGCCCGCCGAAGGCCATCTCGGTGCCCACCAGCGCGGCCCCGTTGTCGGCCGATGAATACCACACCACCGTGGCCTCGGGGAAACGCTTCGAGAACTCCGCCACCATGGCCTCGCGGGCCGGGCTCGAGGCCTTGCCGACAATCAGCCCAAGCCCCGCGCCCTTGGTCGAAGCCAGTTTCTCAAAGTGTGGCCCCTGCCAAGCCACGAAGTCATCCCACGTCGCCTCGAGGCGGCCCTTCTCGGGGTTCAAGTACACCGGGTGCTTCAAACGGTCGGGGTCGTACAGCGAAAGAATGCTCGCCAGTGCCCACGATGAGCAGCGTCCACGGTTCGTCGGATGCAGCGGGTTGCCTTCAATCTTCGTCGGCCGCCCGGAGTGCGTCTCGACCAACAGACCCTCGGCACCGCCATCCGGCCCCGCCATGCTGGTGGCAAAGAACATCGGCTTACCCGGCACAGCCTCCTCGGGCGGGTGCTGCGTGAACGGAAGGATTTTGTGATCCGGACGGCGGCAACCCGG
>CAZJXA010000192.1:0-6405 GCA_964549785.1 uncultured Phycisphaeraceae bacterium
CTCGAAGAGGGTGGAAAAGAGCAACTTCTGGGGAAGGGGCAGGTCGGTGTCGGCAGAGATGGTGGACTTGGCCTTGGCGAGGGTTGAGTCCATGCGGTCGGCGTCGGCGAAGACGCGGCTGAGTTGGCGGAAGCCGTGCTCATTGAGTTTGCCGGTGAGGAGTCCGGCCTCGGCGGACCGGGCGGGGTCGATGATGGCGGTGAGGGCGACGCCGCCCCCTGCGAAGATGTTGGAGAGATCGCTTTCAAAGGATGCGGGGATGACGATGCAGGCCTGCACGTCGCCGGTGCGGACCATCCGCTCTCCGGCGGCTTCGTCGGGTGCGGCTGTGATGGCGAGGGCCTTGTCGGCGGAGAGGTCGGCGATGAGGTTTTTGGAGGCTTCGGAAGTGGAGAGGTCGACGATCGCGACGTCGATGGTTCCGCCCCCGCCGCCGCCGCCACCGAAGATGAGACCGAAGAACACGGCGAGCAGGAGCGGGAAGACGAACGTGAAGAAGCAGTTGGCCTTGTCGCGCGAGAGGAGGCGGAGGTCTTTGAGGGCGAGGGCGAAGATGGGGCGGAGGGTGTTCACGTGGTGTTCGTTTGAGGGATCAGTCGCGCAGGCTGCGGCCGGTGAGTGCGAGGAAGACGGTTTCGAGATCCGGGCGTTCGATATGGACGCCTTGGACGTCGCCGGAGGCGAGTTGACGCGAAAGTTCTGCGACGGGGTCGGTGGTTTCGAAGCGGTCTTCGCGGCCGTTCATGCGTGCCACCTTGACGACGGACTGGCCGCCGTGGCTCGCGACGAGTTCCGGGAGTGTGCCGCAGGCGAGGAGGCGACCTTTGTCGATGATGCCGATGCGGTCGCAGAGGCGAGCGGCTTCTTCCATGTAATGGGTGGTGTAGATGACGGTGGTGCCTTGTGATGCCAGGGTCCGCACGAGCTCGAGGATGTTGTTGCGGGACTGTGGATCGACGCCAGCCGTCGGCTCATCAAGCAGGAGGAGCGGCGGCTCGTGCAGGAGTGCCACGGCGAGATTCAGGCGGCGCTTCATCCCGCCGGAGTAGGTTTTGACGCGGTCGTTCTTGCGGGCCGAAAGTTGCACGGCGTCCAGCACATGCTCGGCGCGGCCCGGGGCGTCTTTCAGACTGTACAAACCGGCGAAGAACTTGAGGTTCTCCCATGCGGTGAGGTCTTCGTAGAGAGCGAGGGCCTGCGGGGCGACGCCCAGGTGTCGGCGTCCTTCGGTGGTGCAGGGGCTGATGGGGCCGTGAGCGCTTTCGAGGAGGACGTCCCCTGAGTCTGGGGCCAAGAGTCCTATGCAGAGATTGATGATCGTGCTTTTACCTGCGCCGTTGGGGCCGAGGATCGCGAAGACCTCGCCCTTGGCGATGGTGAGGGAAAGCCCATCGACGGCCGTGAGGGTGCCGAAGGTTTTGCGGAGTTGGCGGAGGGTGAGCATGCGGGAAGAGGCGGGACGTGCAAAGAGGCGGAGGGTTTGAGATTCGGGGGCTAGCGGGGCCGGGGGGAGAGGAGGATAACGCGTTGAGGGCCGCCATGCGGACCGAGTAGTCTCCGTACTCTGGGAGAATGAGTCGAACGCTTTCACTGCCGGGTTTCGAGATCGGCCCTGCCCGGCCCCTGGCCATCATCGCGGGGCCCTGCGTTCTCGAATCGCTCGAACTCGGCCTCACGATCGGGCGAGTTCTCAAGTCCGCCTGCGAAACCTCGGGCCTCCACTATGTCTTCAAGGCTTCCTTCGACAAGGCCAATCGCTCCAGCATCAACTCACCCCGCGGCCCGGGCATCGAGCGCGGTGTCGCGTGGATCGCTGAAATCGGCCGCACCCTCAACGTCCCGACCACCACGGACATCCACGAGACCGCGCACGCTAGCACGGTGGCTCAACACATCGATCTCTTGCAAATCCCCGCGTTCCTCTGCCGGCAAACCGACCTCTTGGCCGCCGCCGGACACGCCGCGGCAACCTTCGGTCGCGGCGTCAACGTCAAGAAAGGTCAGTTCCTTCCCCCGCACGACATGGCTGGACCGGTCAAGAAACTCGCCGAAGCCGGGTGCTCCAACGTTCTCCTTACCGAGCGCGGCACCACCTTCGGCTACGGTCGCCTGGTGAACGACTTTCTCGGCTTGGGCGATCTCATGGATCTGAAAGTTCCGGGAGGCTCGCCGCCGGTCTGTTTCGACGTCACCCATTCCACCCAACTGCCCGGCGCAGGCGAAACCACCGGCGGCCGACCCGACCGCGCACCCCTCTTGGCCCACGCCGCCACCGCCGCGGGCGTCCATGCGCTCTTCATCGAGTGCCACCCCGAGCCGAGCACCGCCATGAGCGATGCGAGCACCGCCCTCCGCCTCGCGGACATGCCGGGGCTTCTGGCGCAGATAGCCGCTCTCGCCACGGCGCGCGCGTCGTTTTAGTTGGTCGTCGGCTTCAACCAGATGGGGCAATCAGCGTTGGCATCGCTCGGAATGACGTGGACCTTGCGGCCCTTGTACGTCACCGCGCCCGCCGAAACCGAATAAAGGGTGTCGTCCTTGCCGCGGCGGACATTGAAGCCGGCGACAAAGGGCGTTCCGACCTGGCGAACAATGATCGAACCCGGTTGAGCGACCTCGCCGCCGAACAACTTGACCCCGCGATACTGCGGATTGCTGTCGCGGCCGTTCTTGGTAGAGCCCTGTCCCTTTTTATGTGCCATGACGAACGCTGCCTTTCACTCTCGAGCCGGACGGGCGAACAAGCCCGGCCGGTCGCAGAAGTCTTCAGATGTAGGCGAAGCGCACCGCTCCGCCGGGGCGAAAGGGTAGGAGGAGGCAGAGCGATTGCCAAGTGGACGTACCGAATCGGAAACGCCGCTTTGAATGGCTATTCCGGAGAAGCCGGGCCAGATCGAGTGGACACCTCTCATCGGAACGCCGACCCAACAAAAACCCCACGCATCCATGCATGGGGCTTTGGGAAGGCGGAGGTTGTTCTTGCCTAGTGGACGAGATTGGTCGCGGCTTCAATGGCCTCAACCACCTGCCGGACTTGGAACGGCTTTTTGAGGAAACTGTCGAATCCTTGGGAACGCAGCGCCATCGCCTGGCCGTCGGTGAGTTTGCCGCTCATCGCCACGATGCGAGTGAACGAAAGGTGTTCGCTTTTCCGCACATTGTCGGCCACGATGCGGGCGTCGCCGTCCGAAAGGTGCAGGTCGAGAAGCAGCACATGCGGCTTGAAGCGTTCGCACTCCATGCCGGCGTTGAAGGCGGTGCTGGCGGTCTTCAGTTCGTAACTGGTCTGCTCGGTCAGGATTTTCTCGAGCGTGCCCGCGATTTCTTTATCGCCGTCGGCAATGAGCACGCGGGTTCGTCCGGACGTCAGGCCTTCCAAAGGGATCCCGTGAACCCGCATGAATTTGACGAGTTCAGAGGAGGGAATTCGGCGGTCCCGCGAGCCGGGAATTCGGTACCCTTTCAGCGAGCCGGAATCGAACCATTTCGAGACCGTGCGCGGGGCCACGTTGCAAATTTTCGCGACTTCGCCGGTGGTCAGAACGTCTTTGTCGATGGCCATGTCTCACCTTTATAAACAAATAGGGGTAAGGCCTCGCCGGTCCCCGCACCTTGAACGGTTCAGTGCCGCTGCCCTTGCCTCGGGATCTCCCGCAGGTCCGGCCATCATCGACACCTCGGCATGACAGGTTCATCTCCGATTGCCGGTCGCCATAACTTTCCCGTTTTCGGACCGCGCCGGGTCGCTCCGCTTCGGTCGGCTGGGGGCAACCAGCCCCCGCTCGCATGCGGAAGGGTCAAAGCCGGGTCGGACAATTGCGCTTGGCCGCCACCATTGCATTTCGCGACGTCCCGTTTGACGCCCTCGCCCCAACGTCGGTACAGTCTCCACCTTGCACGGATACCCGGCCCGATGCGGCCGTACCTTGAATCGAATCGTTCTTTTGCTTGTGGTTGTTCAGGAGCCTCGCGTGACCCATCGATCCGCCATCCGGTCCTCCCGCTTCTCCGACGGCCTCGGTCGTTGTCTTGTCGCCGGTATGGCGATCGGTTGGTTCGGGCCTTCGGCGGCGTTTGCACAGCCGGGAGTGGCCGCCCCGGTTGCTCCGGCTACCCCCGAAACACCTCGGACCGCGTCAGGCACGACGGACGCCGAACTCCTGGTGGATTTCATCCACTACACGCGGATCGCCCGTCACGATCTTGCCGCGGCCAGCGGGCAGGAACTGCTGAATCGAAAGATTGCCGGGCCCGACTTTGTGACGTTGGTGGAGGCCAACGACGCCTCCCGTTTCGATACCTCGGTGCGGCAGGCCCTTCGGGTGGCCTCGCTGGAGCCCATCGCCGCCGGGCTCCTCAAGGAGTACGAAACCGGCCGCCTTTCCCGAGCCCGCAACCCCGAGGAAGTCCAGCGGAATATCGCGCTGCTGACCGGCACCCTGCGGGGCAGATTGCTGGGCAAAGCACGCTTGATCGCCGCGGGGGAGTACGCCGTTCCGCAGCTGCTCGCGGCCCTCATTGACCGCCAGAACCCGGCCCTGCAGGCGGAAGTTCAGCGAGTTCTCATCGAACTGGGACGCCAAACCATCGCCCCCTTGACCGCCGCATTGCCTTCCATGCCGCCGGCCCAGCAGGAAGTTATTGCCGACACCCTCGGCCAAGTGCCCTATCGCACCAGCGTGCCGTTTCTTTCTGATTTGGCTGAAACCACCCAAAGCGATGCGGTACGGACCGCTGCAAGGCGGGCGATGGGCCGACTGGGTGGGGCGGGCGGCGAAACCGGATCCCTGCTCACCGAACTTGCGGAGGGATATTACGACGAGAAGAGCGAAGTCACGAGTTTCCCCGGCGAGGCTTACCAACTCCTCTGGTCGTTCGATGCGGCCGCCGGCCTGCAGATGACGGCCATTGTGACCCCGGTTTTCCACGAAGCCATGGCGATGCGACTCGCCGAGCGCGCGATGGAGGTGCAGGCGAAATCCGGGGGCGTGACCCCGGACACCGCGGCCCTGTGGGTCGCCACCAACTACTCCCGCGAAATCGACTCGGCTGAAGGCTACGTCAATCCGGCATACCCCACCGGAGACGCCGAGGGTTCGCGGCGGGGGGCCGATTACTTCGGTGCCGCCGCCGGGGCTGATGTGGCCCAACGTGTTCTCCTGCGGGCGATCGATGATCGCGACACGCCGCTGGCCCGTCGCGCGATCGCAGCGGTCGAAAAAACGGCCGGGCGCGGTGCCCTCGTCTCGGGCTCATCCGGGCGGTCGCCTCTGGTCGAGGCTCTCGGCTATCCGAATCGGCGCGTCCAGTTCGAATCGGCCTTGGCGATCGGCCGCTCGCAGCCCAAGGACGGGTTCGATGGCTCCGAGCGGGTGGTCCCCACCTTGGCCGCCGCCGTCCGCAGCGCGAAGGAGCAGACCGCCGCCGTTCTGGTCCGGGACGCCGAAATCTATCAGGGTCTTCGCACGACTCTCGAATCCCTCGGATACGCCGTCTTGCCGCAGGCCGGGAACGTCGCTGAACTCACCGGGCCGCTCGCCGAAGCGGCCTCGGTTGACCTGATCGTGGCCCAGGTTTCGACCGTCGAAGCGGGTCGCACGATGGTCGAGGAAGTCCGCGGCACCAGCAAACTTTCCGCCACGCCACTGATGCTGCTCTCGGGTCAACAGGAGTACATCGAACTCGGCCGCCGCTTCGGCGACGACGAGACGATCGAAGTGCGGCAGACTGGTCTGGCCGCCGGAACCATCACCCGGGCGATCAATGATCTCGTGGCCACCGCCAGCGGCGGCGCGATCGGCGATGAAGAGGCCGACGAGTACACGCGCCGGGCTCTCGAGACGCTCCGCGACCTCGCGATCTCCGGTAGCAGCGTGTTGAAAGCTTCCGATGCGTCCTTGACGCTTAGTTCAGCCCTCACCGAGAAGGAGGGCGCAACGAAGCTCGCTATCGCCGAGATCTTGTCCCACATCGACGAAGATCGATCCCAGCGGGCGATCGCGGATGCCGCCTTCAAGGCCGCCGGTGAGGAGCGCATCGAGTTGTTGAACCTCGTGGCCGCCAGCGCCAAGCGGTTCGGCAACAAACTGGAAGAGCGTCAGGTGTCGCGCGTGGCTGAATTCGCCGGTGAGGGGACCGACGCCGAGGCGACGGCCGCCGCATCCTTGCTGGGTTCTTTGAACGTTCAGAATGCGCGGCTGCTTCCGCTGATTCTCGGCACGAAGTAACCACGCCCGGCCCTTTGCAGTCCGGCCATCGCGTCTAATTCCCTTCGTCCCGTGGCCGGGCTTCTTTAGGGTCATAGATCCGTCGCCGTCCCTTTGCGGCGACCACTCCGGGACGCTGCCGCGCTTGTTTTTCACGCATCTTGGCCCCCCGCCGCTTCGCGCGCCCGTATTTTATTAG
>CAZJXA010000193.1:0-6366 GCA_964549785.1 uncultured Phycisphaeraceae bacterium
CTCGCAACCTTCACCGCCCCGTCGATCCGAACCCGCCCGCGCCCCGTTCGGTCGTCCCCAACTCGCTGACTTCGACCACCGTCGCTCGCGCCACCGGGGCGATCACCATCTGGGCGATCCGCATGCCGTGGGCGACGCTGAACGCAACCGGCCCGAGGTTGATAAGGGGGATGAGCAGTTCGCCGCGATAGTCGCTGTCGATGGTGCCGGGGGCGTTGGGCAGGGTGACACCGTGCTTGGAGCCCAGGCCCGACCGCGGCCGGATCTGGGCCTCGAAGCCGTTCGGAATGGCGATCGCCAGGCCGGTCGGGATCACCCGGATAGCGCCCGGCTCGATCACGACCACCGAGTCATCGGCATCCAGGCACGCGGCGATATCCATCCCTGCTGCACCGGCAGTCTGATAACCGGGGACCGTGGCCCTCGGGTTCAATCGCTTGATTTGCAGCGTGGGGGATGGCGGCCGTGACGCCGTGAGGAATCCCGGATCAGGTTCTGTCATTACAGAACCAGCGCCGGGATCCCGGACTTTGTCACCGTGATCCCTTGACGCTGAAGGTCGCCCAACATGCGGGCATACGCCTCGACCATCCGCTTGGTCGCGAGGATGGCGTTGTCGAGGCTCGAGGCCCCGGTGACCCGCTTGTACAAATCGGAGACCATCCCCGCCGCAGCCTGGGCCCGGGCATCGAGGAGGGAGTCGAGGAGGTCCTGCGCGCGTTCTTTCGCGTGACTGATGTCTTCGAGAAGTGTTTGGCGGTTTGCCATGGCGGTCCCCAACGACGAGCCGAACAACCGGAGGGGTCCGGGTTTTCGATCCGCCGAGTCGTGAAGGTATTGTGAGGGAGGTGATGGCCTCCGATCAAGTCCTTATCGTCAGGCCGCCGCCAACGCCGACGCATTTTCTAAAGCCAAGGGTTTACCTTTGATTTCCGGCATCGGCGATCCGCCTGTCATCTCCGGGCAGTGAAGTCGGATCATGGCCAGCGCCAAGTCCTTGGGGGCGTGATGCCGGACGCTGGCCAAGTCGGCGATCATTCCGTGCACGTCAAAGTCGGTCGGCAGCGTCCCCGCCCACGCGTGAATCCCGGCGAACGGGGTCTCGCGCAGGGCCTCGGCGGCGTAGGCAAGTTCTTCAAATAGTTTCTCGCCGGCGCGGGCTCCGGTCAGGCGGATATCCATCCGGGGCCGGCCGTCGGGCTCGAAGGCTTCGTCTTCGACGACCGCATCGAATCCGTGAACGTCGGCGAAGCGGCGGGCAAGGTCAAGAATGCGGACCGGCTCGCCCATGTCGAGCACATAGACGCTGGCGGCATCGGCCAGACGGGTGTCGATCGCCGCGGACTGGATCACCAGGATCGCCGCTTCGTGAATGGTCATGAAGAATCGGGTCATCCGGGCGTCGGTCACGGTGAGCGGCCCGCCCTCGGCCAATTGGGCCTGCCAGATCGGGAGGACGCTGCACGCCGAGCCCAGGACGTTCCCGAAACGCACCATGCTGAAACTGGTCGCGTTGGTCCGGCCCAACGAATGGCGGTGGAGGGCCTGAACGTACATCTCGGCCAGGCGTTTCGTGGCCCCCATCACGCTGGTGGGGTTCACGGCCTTGTCCGAGGAAATCATCACAAAGCGCTCGGCACCCACCGCTTGCGCGGCATCGGCGATCGACTTGGTGCCGAAGACGTTGTTCTGCACCGCGTGCGAAGGATGGTCTTCCATCAGCGGCACGTGCTTGTGCGCGGCCGAGTGAAAGACGACCTGCGGACGAACCTGCACACACATCCGGAGCGTCTGTTCAGCGTCCGTGACGTCATGCAGAATGGCCCGTCGGGCCAGCCCAGGGAAGCGACGGGCAATCTGGCGGTCGATCTCAAAGAGAGCGTTCTCGGAACGCTCCATCAGGACGAGTTGCGAAGGCCGAAAGGTCGCGGCGATCCGGGCGATTTCTGACCCGATGGAGCCCCCCGCGCCCGTGATCATCACGCGCCGGCCCTCGATCGCCGCAGCGACCGCGTCCCGGTCGATGGCGCAGGGCGTCCGGCCGATGAGGTCGACCATATCGATTTCGCCATTCGCGATCGACGCTCGCACGGCGGGCTTCGTCCGAACCGGCTCGCCGATTCCCAATTGCTCGGCGAAGGGCGCGATCCGGCGTTCCGGGATGCCCAGCAACGCCAGTTCCGCGAAGATCGGCCCGGCCAAGTCGTCCCGCGACCGCGGCAACGAGACGATCGCGAGCGTAAACGGGTTCGCAGCGTGCAGTGTGGCCAAGTCCGCGAACGTCCCCAAAACTCCCGAGGGCAACTCGCCTTCCGGGGCCATTTCGAGAAGACTCCCGACCGGCCTGAATCCGTGGTCGCCGGAGCTGAATTCGGCGAGAATGGAGCGAGTGCTGAAAGGCGTGCCGATCACGACCACCCTTCGGAACAGGAGGTCGGAGGCGGTCGATTCGGGGGCTGAGTCCGTGTTCGGCTGGTTCATGCGGCTAATTCCCCGATGGCGTGCTGGTGTCGAACGTGGTTATCGGCCAGTCCGTTGGTGCGGATGAAACCCGCTTGAGGGAAAATCAGGACAGAAGCGCACGCCGCGGATTCATCGGATAGCGTGTAGCCATGCTGACGAGGTTGACGGGCGTCCTGGAATCGGTTGGCAAGGGCGTCGGAACGGTGCTCCCAGCGGCTTCACCCTTCGCGCTGGAAGTGCTCTTGCCCCAATACCTTGTCGAGAAGTTGGGGCCCCGCATCGGGCACCCGATCACGCTGACAACGCTCTTCTATCTAGAAGGGCAAGGTCAAGGAACCAGCTTTGTGCCGCGGCTGGTGGGGTTCGAGACTCCCACCGATCGGGATTTCTTCGAGTTGTTGACGACCGTCAAGGGCATCGGGAACCGCAAAGCACTCCGCGCCATGGCGCTGCCGCCCGCTTCTATCGCCCAGCTGGTGGCATCAAAGGATGCCAAGTCGCTCACGAAACTCCCGGAAATCGGCAAGCGCCTGGCCGAAACCATGATCGCCGAACTCACCGGGAAAGTCGACGCCTTCCTCAGCGAAACCGAGACCGCGGCCCTGGATGGCGCGGTCTCCGGGCGGGCGATCGGAACACCGGCCTTTGGCCCGGCGGGCATGGAGGCCGTCGACGTGCTCGTGGCCTTGGGTGACACGAGGATCGAAGCCGAGCGCAAGGTCGAAACCGCGATCCGGCGGAGCGGGAGCCAGATTCCAACAACCGCCGCCGAGGTCCTGAGCATTGTCTACGGGGGGTAGCGGTGGGGGGCAGCGAGTGGGGCCCCCAATCACCGCCCCGCCTGCTCCAACTTGGATCCCTTCCGCACGATCAGTTTCTGAATCTCGAGCAGGGCCGCGTGCCCCCGCAGGGCCGCCGTCTCGATACCGGTTTTCGCCACCAGTTCATCCATCGTCAGGGGTTCATCGAGGGCGGCGAGGATTCGTCCGGCCGGCGACTCCGGGTCAACCCGTGGCCGCGCGTTCGGTGGCGGCTTCACCGCTTCGCGGAACAACCCGTTCCCCGCGCTCTCGGCGGTGCCAAACCGGGCCGCGTGGGTGCCCGCAAACCGGTGATGCGCGGCGGCTTCGAGGGCGTGCACGACGTCGGCGGGCTCCGTCACCAGCAACGCGCCGCCGATCTTCAGCAGTTCGAGCGAGCCCCGGCTGCTGGGCGAATCCACCCGACCCGGAATCGCCATCACCTCGCGACCGTGGTCTTCCGCCGCGACCCTGGCGGTGATCAGGGCCCCAGACTTATGCCCGGCTTCGATGACGAGAACCCCGAGCGACAGCCCCGAGATAATCCGGTTGCGGGAGGGGAAGTTCTCCGCCGCCGGGGCGGTCGCGAGGGGCAACTCCGAAACGACCGCGCCGGACTTGGCGATCAGCTCAAAGAGTTCCGCGTTCTCGGGCGGGTAGGTGTGCGCCAGCCCACACCCCATCACCGCGATGGTCCGCCCTCCGATCCGCAGCGCGCTGCGATGGGCCGCAGAATCAATGCCCCGGGCGCCCCCCGAAACGATCGTCAGCCCCGAGGACGCGAGGATCGACCCGAACCGTTCCGCCTGCTCCATGCCGTAGGCGGTGCATTCGCGCGAGCCGACGATGCCCACCGCGAACTGGTCCGATCCCTCGGCCCGAATCTCACCCCGGACGTACAACACGGGCGGGGCGTCCGCGAGTGGGGCCAGCAGCGCCGGATAGTCGCTCCCGCCCTTGGTTACGATGGTGACCCCGAGCCCGCCCGCGAGGGCGATTTCGTTCTCCGCCAGAACGTCGGCCCGGGCCAGGCCCGATGCGATCGTTGCCCCCTTGGCCGGCCCGATGCCCTTGATCCGCTCCAATTGCACCGCCGTAGCGCCCGCCGCCAGCGCGGCCGAGCCAAACGATTCGATCAACCGCCCGATCAGGGTCGGTCCCAGCCCGGGTGTCAGGGTGAGCGCCAAGATCGCGCGGTCCATGTCGTTCCTTTACTTCGCGCCGGCCTGATGGGGAATCGCCAGCGCATACGGGCCGGCGTCCGCGGCATCAAAGTCAGTGGTGCGGGCGTACACGTCCACGGGGATCGCGGCATCAACGTTGCTCAGGGCCCGTTGGTCCGTCGGCTCCCACCCGTATGAAAACAGCGGGTTCGGGCGTCGCACGGTGACGAACACATCGTGCCGACCGTCGTTTAGTTCCGACCGGTCAAAGGTCAGCACCCAGCCGCCCGAAGGCGTCGTCGCCGTGACCAGGTGAACGCCCTGCCACCCCTCGACCCGGAGCAGCGGCCCGGCGTAACCAGCCGAGGTGGTGGGCGGTGGAGTCGGCGAGGTCGTGCAACCGATAAACGCTATGGTCGCGGCCGTCAGCGCGAGCAGCCTCGCCACGGACCGAGCCGACCATTTCAGTATGATTCTCTCGCGGGCGGAGGGCATCGGCGTCGGCTCCCTGTCGTTTCCGCGTGTGAAAGGGGGGGGGTCAACCCTGCCCCGCCGAACGCGGCACGAACGAACAGAGCGTACACCCGACCGGAATCGGAAAGAGGACTCGATCAGACCATGGACGGAACCGCAGGACAACCATTTCCCCGGATGATGCACAGTCGGTATCGCCGGATCGTGACGTTTTCGGTGGCCGCCTTGCTGCCCTTGGGGCTGGCCTTGGGCGGGTGCGACACCATCGAGCGCCTGCAAGAAAACGTGGGCACCGGCGAAAAAGCGGGGGGTGTCACCTTCGCTTCCGAGCCCGACATCCGCGTCCGGGTCATGAAGGATCGTTCGACCCTCACCCTGGCCGGCCCGGCCCGAATCGTCGTTCGGCCCTTGGGGGGCGCGGCGGCAGATACTCTCGACACGCCCATCAATGCCAACGCATCCGCAACCGGGCTGGTTCTCAAGGGGGCCGGCGGTCAATCCAAGACTTACCCGATCGGCACAACCGTCGAACTGCTCTCGGCGGTCCGCGACGTCGCCGCGGCCGGGAGTGCAGAATCGATCGTGGTCGGCGATATGGCCTACCCCGGTGTGGTGCAATTGCGGCCCAAGGCCGGCGCCAAGCCCGTATTCGATGTCGTCATCGATATGCCCGTCGAAACCTATCTCCCCGGCGTCCTCGAGAAGGAACTCTTCAAAGATTGGCCCCGCCAGACTTTCGAGGCCCAGGCCGTCGCCTCCCGCACCTACGCCTTGTTCGAGCGCGACCGGGCCCGGCGGGAGATCAAATCGCACGACGTCGAATCGACCGATGCCGACCAGGTCTTCGGTGGGGCCGCCCGCAACACCCGGGCGATCGAGGCCGTCCGCGCCACCCGTGGCCAGGTGATGAGCAGCAACGGCCAACTCATCCGTGCCTATTTCAGCAGCCAGTGCGGGGGGCGACAAGCCTCGGCCGAGTCGGCGTGGCCCCGCAAAGACGACCGGCCCTTCAACCACGTCGGCCCGCTCCAGGCCAAAAAACGCGAACACTGGTGCCAGACCTCCCCGCTCTATCGGTGGGAGGTCGTCCGCACCGACGACGACGTCAGCCGCCGCCTCCGCACCTACGGCAAAGTGACCAACGCGCCCTTCGCGTCCCTCACCCGGCTCCGGGCCGTCGAGGTCGTCTCCCGCAACGACGCCGATCGGCCCGAACGCTACCGCCTCATCGATGCCAGCGGAACCTCCTTTGAAATCTCGCCGGAAGAACTCCGGATGGGGTGCAATTACGCCGCGCCCGACCTCCCGCCGATCACCCGCGAAACCCGTGTCAACAGCGGCGACCTCGAGATCACCGCGGCCAGCCTCTCGGGCGGCGCGCTCGAGGGCATCACCGCAACGCCGGCCGGTATCGCGCCCCCCTTGGTGTGGGACACCGGCATGGAGGCGGGCATCCGTGACGCCGC
>CAZJXA010000194.1:0-6359 GCA_964549785.1 uncultured Phycisphaeraceae bacterium
GTGTCGGGGCGGTCGGTTGAGGATCGCTCGGTTGTTGGGCGCTGGAGACACCGGCGATGAAGAGGGTGAAAAGGATGGCGAGTTTCATGCGTCCTCGTGATTCGGCGGGTGGGCGGCGACGTTGATTGATTACACCAGTTTCGTTCTTCCCGGGACCGCCACGGGCGAAATGGGCAGACTCTCGAACTCGTAGTCCCTCGGCGACAGGTCCAGTGGGCTATTCAAGGCTTGGCTCCAGGTCACTTCCTGCCCCGTGTAGCACGACATGCGGCCCATGATGGCCGTGAGCGTCGATTCGGCGACGCGCTTGGATTCATTGAGGCGCGGGCTGTCGCCACGGACGCTGGCGAGCAGGTTGACGTGCTCCTGCACGTAGGGGTTGCGGTTTTTGCCGCTGAACTTCCAGCCCGGTCCCTGTGTACCCCGGATCTCCGCGTAGCCGGGGTGCATCGTTATTGAGCCCTTGGTGCCGACGATCGTCTCCTCGCACCGCCCCGGAGTCCCTTCGATCTGGCGGCACATGCTTGTCATGGTGCGGCCGTTCGCGTACTCGTACTCGATCGCGAAGTGGTCGAAGATGTTGCCGTACTCCTCACCGGTGCGCACCTGACGGCCGCCCAAGCCCAGGCACCGCACCGGTGTTGCACCGAACGCCCAGTTCACGACGTCGAGGTTGTGGATGTGCTGCTCGCAGATGTGGTCGCCGCTGAGCCAGGTGAAGTAGAGCCAGTTGCGGCACTGCCACTCCATGTCGGAGTATTCGGGCTTGCGGTTGTGAACCCAGAGGCCGCCCTGATTCCAATAGCACCGGGCCGAGACGGCGTCGCCCAAGGCACCGGCACCGACCCGCTCCATCGCGGCGATATACGACGCCTCGTGCCGCCGCTGCGTCCCGGAAACCACGGAGAGTTTCCGGGTGTCGGCCAGTGCGCCCGCCTCGATGACCTTCCGAACTCCCGCCGGATCCACGGCCACCGGCTTCTCCATGAAGACATGCTTGCCAGCGTCGATCGCCGCGGCGAAGTGGATCGGCCGGAAGTGTGGGCTGGTCGCGAGGATCACGACGTTGATGTCCCCCGCCGCGAGCAACTGCCGGTACGCATCGAATCCGGTGTACCTGCGATCCTCGGGAACGGCGCTGCGGTCGCCAAATCGCTCGCGCATTTCATCGGACGAGAGTTCGCCGACCGCGCCGTCAAGCCGATCGGTGAAGAGGTCGGCAAGGGCAACGATCCGGGTCGATTCGTGGGCTTCCAGCGCATTGACGGCTGCCCCCGTGCCCCGGCCTCCGCACCCGATCACTCCGATACGGACCTCTTCACTGCCGGCGATCCACGCCGCCCGGGCGACGGACCGCGGCGAGACCGCGGCCAAGGCCGCTAACGAGGCTGCGGATTTGAGAACTTCGCGCCGGGGAAGGGATGATTTGAGCATGCCCTATGTCTCCTGAGGGTTGAGAGCCGAATCCCTGAGGCTACAGAATACTCGAAATCGCTCCGGCGGGCTGCCGGGCCCTCTTGCAACGGGCGTAAATCGCTGCGCTCGCTTCATTTGGCGCGGCAATCGACCGATAGGAGCCGGGATAGGTTGGTCGTCCCGACCGGGGAGTGAGACACGGCCGGAGTGTGCATGCGCCCGAATGGTCCAGAGTCCGCGGTCCCGATGAAGCGATTCTTTACGACCGGTGAGGTCGCGAAGTTGTGCGGGCTGAGCCAGCAGACGGTGATCCGCTGCTTCGACGACGGTCGGCTCTCCGGCTTCAAGGTACCTGGTTCAAAGTTCCGTCGTGTGCCGCGGGAGGATCTCCTGCGGTTCTTGCGTGCGCGTCCGCTCCGCAGCGCGGCGTAAAAACCCCGCGTGCGGCGCTTTCAACGGCAACTTCAATGAATCCGCCCGGGTGAACCGCCGATCCGGTATCCGACGGTTGCGTCGGTCGCAGCGCGTGTGACGCGGCGGCGAGGGTGCCACATGAACGGCAACGAGGGACGAGCGGGTATGAAATCAAAAGAACAGGTCCTGTACACCCCCACGGATCGTCCGCTTGTGATCGTCGTGGAAGACGCGGGCAGCCGGGCCTCGGCCCGGTTGCGCAAGGTGCTCGACGACGCGGATTTTCTGTCCGGCCCGATCGATCTTCCGCACGGCCCGGCCGATGCGGTCCCGGACGCCGTGCTTGTCATTGATGCGAGCCGGTACGCGGCGGAGAAGGTGAACGCGCTGGGACCCACCAACGCGTTGGCGAGTCGTGTGGTCTTGATCACCGCCAAGCGTGACGCGGCGGCGCTGGTCGCGGCGTTGCGTGCGGGCGTGTCGGATGTCGTGGCCCTGAGTGAGCCGAATTTTGAGGAGTCGCTTCACGACGCCGTCGGCCGCATCTGGCACAAGATTGTGCGGGCCGCGGAGCGGCGGGCGACGAAACGGGCGGTTGAAGCGCGTCGGAAGAGCGACGCCGCGGCCCAGCGTCGGCTGCTGGCGCAGACCAAGAACTTGTGCGCCGACCTGGCGGAAACGTGCCGGGGGATGGGCACGGAGTTGGCGGCGATCGCGCTGGCGAGCGAAGTCAACGCCTTGTTCCGGCAAGAGTTGGATATGGACGGACTGTTGCGCACGGCTCTCGAGTTCACGCTGCGGAAGGTCGGGCCGACGAACGCGGCCGTCTTCCTTAGAAACAGTTGCGAGGACTTTGAGGTGGGTGCCTACGCGAATTACGACGCCCCGCGCGAAGTTTCGGAAGAGATGCTGGGACGGATGGCGAGTGCGTTGCCCGGGGTGCTGGGTTGCAAGCCAGATCCGCTGCGGGCCGAAACCACGGAGACGATCGGCGAGGCGCTCGGTGAAATGCCGGACGGCCTGCGTGAGTCGGCGCTCTTGGCCGTCGGCTGTGGGTCCGGCACCGAGCCCGCGGCGATGATCGCCTTGTTCCGGGATCGGCGGCAGGGGTTCGGAGAGACGGCGGTGAGAACACTGCGGATCGTGGGACGGGTGTTCGGTGAGCAAACCGCAAGGATCCGAAAAACTCAGATGCGGCATCTTGCCAGCACCGACTGGCTGGGCGCCAACGACCCGGACTTTGGGTAAGAGCCCGGCTTGGCAGCGGAAGATCCCGGGGGTTCCCGTTCCCAAGGCACTTCTGGGAAGGAAACCGACAGACCGCTCAGGAAACAAACTGATCGCAGGGCGGACGTGGAGCAGTCAGGCCCGGCGCGCAGCTGCACGACCCTTCGATCGGACAGCCTCGACGCGCTGCTGAGCGGGCACTTCGGGTGCGGCGTTCAATGCTGCCAAGACACGATCTTCAGACCTGAACAGTTGTTCGAGCACCGTGGCTCGGGCACGAAAAACGCTGTCCGAAACCAGATTCTGCTTGAATTGTTCGGCGGCGGGCGAGCCCACACCGGCTGCTTTAAGAATATTCGCGAACTCGATAATCGGGGATGTTTTACTCAAAAGAGACCTCCAAAGGCGTGCTGGTTCAATGGGAGAGAGCGCCGCAGCGGCGTGTGTCAGCGCGGTTCTCGAAACAATTCGCAAAATAGTGCGATCTACTCCGAAAAAGCCCCGAGGCGATCAAGGATGCGGTTCAAGCGGGTGTTGACGGATTGCCTTCGGACGCCGAGTGTATCGGCGATCTGACTTTGACTCATCCCCCGCAGGATCAGCACGATAAAATCCTTGTCCTCCTGCGAGAGGGCCGCGACCATGTTGGCGAGTCGGATTCGATCCTCCTTACGAATCGACGATTCGGTCGCGTCGTCGAGGGCCCAATCGCGTGGCAGGGCTCGCAGGGAGCGTTGCTTGGCGCGAAGACGCGCTGCCCGAATCCCCGCGTTGACCACCGACTTCCGGAGGTAGGCTTCAAAAGCCTTGGAGTCGTCGAATCGGTCGAACCAGCGAGGATCCGCGATCGCCCGATCCTCGAACCAATCGATGACCAATGCCGCGGCGTCGGCCCGAAACCATGCTGCAACGTGTCCCCTTGCCAGTCGATCAACTGCTTCAAGAAAAACGGTTCCAGCGACATAGTCCGGGGCGTTCAATGGCGGCCACAGGCCGTCAAACTCGGATGCCGGGTTACGAGAAACCATCGGCCTAGGTTCCCTTGAGTTTGTCCAATAGCGATTCGAGTTCTTTGGCCGAGGTCGGATCCCGCGGATCAAGTTTCCCCGTCAACGCCCGTTCGGCGATTTTCCGATGCTTCGGGGGCATCTTTAAGAGCGCACGAATCTGCTGCGCCTCACGAAACTCCAAATACACGAAGACTCCCGCAAAGCCGGGGAAAACGCCCAGCACCATTCCGATCACCGCGTCACGGCCGAGAAGGGCCAAGAGCGCACCTGCAACTCCCGCACCCAAAAGGCTGACCAGTGTCGACCGGAGCAGACTCAGCCGGCGTTCCGGCGAGATCTTGAGACGGAACACCGGATGCAGGAAAAGACAGACCAGCACTCCGGCGAAGAGCCCAAACGAGAGTCCGGAAATCAATACCATAAAGTGGGTCATAGTACCGTCGTTAACCTAAACGACCCGAAGGGCATTTGTCGATATCCAGGCGATCGTGGCGATTCCTGTGTCAAAACTGTTCCGGCGGATCACGGGGTGAGTACCTTGCGCGCCTCAGGCCCGCGCTCGGCGGGATGAGGAGATGAATCGGAACTCGCGGGTCGGCCGCGTCATCGGCGGGCGGCTTCGGGCAAGCGGACATGCGACGCCGTACTAAACCAGCCGTCGATTACGCACGGACCCGACGCGGCGGCGGGAAGAGCGTTGCGAACCGATGCTGGTTCGGTGGCATCCACCACGATGACGCCGCCGTTCCCATCGCCATCGGTGAAGCGGCCCTGCCAGACGATCGTGAAGCGTGATTCACGAACTGCGCGGGCAGCGCGTTCAACGTCTGCCGCGGTCAAGATGACGTATGCCCGCATCAGCGTTGGCGGGGCGGTCGCATCGGACGCGGACGCCGCCTGTTCGGCCTCGAGCGCCCGGTAGAGCGCCAGCGATTGCCGCAACGTGCTGGAGGCCTGCATGGGGCGGACTCGCGCCGCGAATTCGCCGCTGATCACGCCGGGGTCGGTAGCGACCAGCGCGCCCGCCATCGCCGGGTCGGAGATGTCAAGGACGAAGAGGCCGCGCCAGGTCGGGTCGGTCGGGTTGCCGAACGGTCCGGCCATCAGAAGTTCACCGGTTTCCACGAGCCGGTTGATGTTGGCCATGTGTCCCCGGAACATCGCCTGCCGTTCGTCCTTGGTGCCCGAGCCGCTGTTCGGGCCGCTGACGAGGGTTACCAAGGTGTAGGACGCGTTGCCGGGGTCATCGCGCTGCGGACGGGCGGATGCGCAGCCGGTCAGAGCGAGAGTGAGCCCCAGAAGGCCAACGAGCACCGCGGCGAAAGGATGACGGTTCGGCATCGTCTCAGTGTACAGGACTTTCCTCGCGTGAACCACGGTAGACTTATCGCATGAAACGCCCGTCTTCCGAGAGCGCAGAACGAATCTCTGCGAAGGGGCGTGCCGCCGAGGTGTTCTTTGCCGATCGCGCTCAACCCCGCACCTGGCTCTGCAACAACCATGCCTCCAGCCCCGCCATCTGGTTGGTCTACGACAAAAAGTCCGCCCGTGTGACGCGGGCCTTGTCGTACGACCAAATTGTGGAAGAAGCATTGTGCTTTGGGTGGATCGACGGCGTCAGCGGCCGTGTGGATGCGGGTCGCGCGAAACTGTATTTTTGTCGCCGAAAGAAGAAGAGCGTCTGGTCGGCACTCAACAAGCGAAGATTGATCGCGCTGGCAGCGGACGGGCTGATCACCCCGGCGGGCAGGGGCGTGATCGATGCGGCGAAACAGGACGGCTCATGGACGGCATTAGACGCGGTCGAAGCGTTGACGGTGCCTGCTGACTTAGCCAAGGCCTTGAAGACGGACGCCGCAGCGAACGGGAACTTCGAGGCGTTTCCGCCGGGGGTCAAGAAGCAGATTCTGCGCTGGGTGACGTCGGCGAAGCGGGCGGCCACCCGCGACGCCCGCGTGGCGGAAACGCTGAGGTTGGCCGCGAAGAATGAACGGGCGAATCAGCCCAACGCCGATCAGCCCAAGGCTAAAAAAAATCTGACGCAGCCCAGCGCCGGCTGAACCGGGCGTATCGGAACTAAAGTAGGACCAGGCCATTTTCGGTCATTTTAATGGGTGCGGAGATCCATCCCGGAGCGCACGCTTGTTTTTCAGGAGTTGACGATGAAATTCACCGGTGTTTCCGCAGCTGTCATGGTCGTTGTTCTCTCCGCAAGCGGTTGTTCGCGCGAGGGCGAGGCGCCGACACCTGCCGGCACCCCCGCAAACCCGACCCAGCCGAAGAGCCCCGCTC
>CAZJXA010000195.1:0-6273 GCA_964549785.1 uncultured Phycisphaeraceae bacterium
CGGCCACGTCGGCCACGGCGGGGGCGGGGGGCACGAGGAGGCCCACGAGGGCGCACCCGAGTGGCTCATCTCGTTCGCGGACAACGTCGCGCTGATGATGGGTTTCTTCGTGATTCTGTTGGCCATGAACATGGGTCCGAAGGGAACCAGCGTCAACAACACCGGGGAGCCCGGCACCTCGACCGATCAGGCGGCCCGCGAAGCCGACTTCGTGATCGGGATGCGGGACGCCTTCAACAACAAGGTCGATCCGCTGGGCGAGAATCCGTCCGAAGCATGGCTGCGCAAGCGGCTTGAGGAAAAGCAAGGGGGGCTGGCGACGGAGAACGGGCCCGACGGTTCGCACCCGAACCTTCAGGCGATCCGCAAGAGCGACTTCAACCGACCCACGGCCTCCATTGCCTTTGATGACCACGAGAGCGTGCTGAGCGCCAAGGGGCGGAACCTGGTCCGCGACACCGCAGACAAACTCAAAGGCCAACGCTGGATCATCGAGGTTCGCGGCCACGTCTCGCCCTTTGAATCGATGCGGAACGTGCGGGCCGCCATGCAACTCTCGCACGAACGGGCGATGTCGGTCGCCTCGGCCCTGGTCGAGTCCGGCATCCAGTGGGAAAATATCCGGATCGTGGCCTGCGCCGACAGCGACCGGCTCATCTCGCGAACCTACGACCGCGGTCAGGACCGCACGAACCAGCGCGTCGAAATCGTCGAGATCGCTGAGCAGATTTCACCGGACCCGTACACGGGCGAAGCCGGCCCAACCTCGAAGGTTCCGGAGCCGATCGGGGCGGATGGGGTACCGCGGGAGGGCGGCGAGTGAAGGCTGAATCGACCAGCGAGCTGTTCTCGGCGTAAATCGCGTTGTCTTCGCCCGGTCACCCCTCACTTCATATTCACGAACTGCAGCGGCACTTCCACGTCCGCCTTCTGCAGGATCGCCATGACGGCCCGAAGGTCGTCGATCTTCTTGCCCGTCATACGGATCTCTTCGCCGGTGATCGACGCCTGCACCTTGATCCCGGTTTCCTTGATGAGTTTGACGATCTTCTTGGCGGTGTCCTGCTCCAATCCCGCCTTGATTTTGGCCTCGCACTTGCTCGCCCCGCCCAGCCCGGGGAGGATGTCGCCGAACTCGAAGGCCTTCATCGGGATGCCCCGCTTGACGGCGGCGGTCGTGAAAATCTCGATGAGCGCGTTCATTTTGCCCGCATCGGTGAAGAGTTTGAGTTTCTTCTCCTTCCGATCCACCTCGATCTCGGACTTGGTGTTCTTGAAATCGAACCGGTCGGCGAGCGCCTTCTTGGCGTTGTTCACGGCGTTGTCGATCTCGGCGAAATCGACACGGGAAACGATATCAAGCGATGGGGTGTTGGCCATAATGGAAAGCAGGATACCCCCTTCGTGCGTTCGCCGGGCGGGCAAGAGGCTGCCGCTTGACCGGGCCGGGCCGTGTTCAGACCAAGCAGCGGCACGAGCCCTCTCGGGTTTCCGCTACGCTGCCGGTCATTCAAGAGGCGCAAACGATGTCCGCTGTACCGCAGATGGGATCGATTGGATGCCCCCGGCCCGCCCATTGCAACTACGCCCGTCGCGGAGCACTGACTACCGTTCAAGACCATGGGCCGCCACCGCGACAATGTTGAACGAACCCCGGAAGCGGAAGGCGTATCGAAGGCGGATCTGTTGGACACCGCCGACATTTCGAGCAAGACGTTTGATATGTTCCGCAAGGCCGCCCGCGTCACCGGGCCCAACCACGGCGGGCTCAAGTACATCTTCACCATCGAAGAAGTCACCCGGCTGATTCTGAAGGCAGAATCGGGGAAGTTCACCGAGCGCGGGCCGATCGCAGCGCTCGCGTGGCGGAAGATCCTGACCGAAAAGGGTGTGGCACTTCCGGCGGCGCGGCTGCCGGGCAATCGGGATCGATCCGACGACGAGGGACGGGCCGTGAGCCGTATTGGGTTGGAGTGAACCCCAGCGTGTCGGCGTGCTTGCCGTCCGAGGACTTTACCTACGCGGGGATCACAAGCCCGTCCTTCAATCGCACAATCCGATCGGCCCTCTCGGCGGTGTGCGGGTCGTGCGTGACCACGATCATGGTCTGGCTTGTGCGGGCCCGTAACTCCATCATCGCATCCAGGATCTTCGCCCCGGTTTGCTCATCGAGGTTGCCGGTCGGCTCGTCCGCCAGCAGGAGCGCGGGCTGATTGATCAGCGAGCGGGCGATCGCGGTGCGCTGGCGTTCGCCGCCGGAGAGTTGAGAAGGGCGGTGCTTCAGGCGGTGCCCCAGCCCGAACGCGGTGAGCAATTCTTCGGCGCGGGCGCGATGCTGTCCGGCTTGGGCGACGAACCCGGGACCGTGAAGGATCATGGCCCCGAGCAGGACGTTCTCCAGGATCGTGAGTTCCGGGAGGAGGTGGTAGAACTGGAAGACGAAACCCACGTCGCGCCCGCGATACTCGTCGAGTTTGCGGGTGGAGTAGGCGGTGATGTCCGACCCGCCGAACCGGATCGCAGGCGTCTTCGGGATTTTCATCCGTGCACGGTCGGGCCTGTCGGGCCGATCAAGCCCGCCGATGAGGTGCAAGAGCGTGCTCTTGCCGGAGCCCGAAGCCCCCAGCACGGCGACGCATTCCCCTTTGTCGACGGTCATGGAAACGCCCCGCAGGACAGGCACATCGGCCCTGCCCATGCGGTAGGTCCGGCACACGTTCTCGACTTCCACCAGCGGCATCATTCCCTCGCTCTGTCTCTTCGTCACTCGAACCGCAACGCATCGACCGGCCGCATGTTGGCAGCGCGAACCGCCGGGATGAAGGCCCCGACGAAACACGAAAGCACCCCGGCGATGGCGACGACCGCGGCGTGGGTAGGATCAACTTGATTGGGGATCGTGACAAAGTAGTAGACTTCGGGGCTCCATATGGTGAGCCCCATAGCGTCGCCCATCCATTCGTGAATGGGATTGATGTTCGTCACGATCACCCAGGCGGTCGCAACCCCCAACGACGTCCCCACCGTTCCGATCGCCAAGCCGTACATCAGCCAGACCCAAGCGATCCCGGCCCTGCCGGCCCCGAGGGCCCGCATGATCCCGATGTCGCGGGTCTTGTCGCTGATCATGGCCCAGAAGATGGTGAGGACGAGAATGACCGCCACCAACGACACCAGACTAAAGAGGCTCAGAACGAGCGCCGTCTCTTTTCGCACCGCGCCGATCATCGTGCGGTTTTGATCTTCCCACGTCAGGATGATGATCGGCACCACACCCGGCACCTCGCCGCGATGGGCTTCGGCGAATTGCTCGTAGATCGATTCGACCCGTCTTTTCAGCGGGATCGCCGCACCGAACTTTCCCAGATCTCCCTTGCCGCGGATCAGCACGTGGGTGACGCGGGCGGGGTTCTCGCCCACCACTTTGTAGCCGTCCGGGGTGGTGGGGTCGTCGATGACTTTGTCGCTCTTCTGGAGTTTCAGCATCTCCTGGGCCATGTCCAGCCGCACCAGGACGAGGCGGTTATCCAGGTCGAACAACCCCGACATGAACTCGTTGGCAACCGGGAGCACGCGAGAAACCGTCTCGACCGCGGTGCCGCGGCTATCGAGGGGGATGGTGTTGATGGTGATCGTGCCGCGGGCGGGCATGAAAAGATCCACGGTCTCATACTCGCCGTTGGGCAGGCGTTTGTTGACGAGGACCGGGTTGTAAAACCCCTGGGCGGTGCGGTCGTTGAACCCGCTTACCTCGATGCCGGGAACGACCGCGGCCATCGGGAGTCCGGTCGCGGGGTCATTGGCCGTGAGACTCAGCCCTTGCGCGTAGAGCGTGTCCCATTTCAGACCCTTGAGGTCCCGGTTGCGGGGGTCGAGCAGGTCCTTGTCTTTCGGCAGCGGCCGGTCGAGTTTCTTCCACCAAACAATGTCCTTGTACGCGGTCACCCGAGCGTACGAAGGACCGTCCACGCCCCGGAGCATCACGGTTTCTTGACGGCCGTCGGGCAGGCCGATGAGCGCAAAACTCTCGATCACCGGGGCCGCAGCGTCGACCAACTCATCGGCCTCGAGCCGTTGGATCAGGTCTTCATAGTGCCCGAAGCCGGCGTTGGGCCACGCGATGATGACATCGCCGGTCATGGTGCGGCCCGAACGGACCAGCATGTCGAGGAATCCGCCCATCACCGACCAGATGACCAGCACCATCGCGGTGCACAGCAACACCGCCACCGACGCCAACAGGGGCATCAGTTTGCTCGTCAGATATTTTCGGGTCAGCAGAAATTGGTACATCGGAGTGGGGAGCCGGGAGGGTAGGGATAGCGATCGGCGTTATGCTTTTTCGGTTCGTTCGTCCATCACGCGTGACCAGTTGCCGATGGCGAACCCCTCGACCTCGGACCTGCTCCAGCCCGCTTCCATCAACCCCGTGGCGAGCACCTCCAAGTCCTTTGGCCGACCGATCCCCGCGGGCAGGGTCAACGCCGAGAACCCCCCGTCCATATCACTCCCCAGGCCGACGTGTCGCTTCGAGCCCGTCAGTTCGCACACCCGCTCGATGTGCGCGATCACCTCGCGCACCCCTGCTCGGGAATCGCGGAGCCCGCCACGAATGAGGAACGGCGAATAGAGGTTGATCCCGACGACGCCGCCTCGCCCCCCGATTTCCCGGATCACTTCATCGCGCAGGTGGCGCTGGAACGCAGGCACTCCCCGCGTGTAAACGCTCGTGCCCGCAGCGGACCCACCGCCGGAACCATCGTCCACCAAGGCGCGGCAGTTGGAGTGGGAGGCGATGATCTTTCCGGCGGAGGCTGCCAGGAGTTCGTCCGTGGCACGGTCGGAGAGGTGTGAAAGGTCGTGGAAGATTCCGGCATCGTCGATCGCGCGGACGAGGTCCTTTCCTAATGCGGTGAGGCCGAGATCGGTCATGTTCCCGCCGGCATAGCGGCCCGGCTTGCCCCACACCAAGCCGATCGCCGCGACACCGGCGTCGATCCATTCGGTGAGTTCGCCGGGGTTCCGGATCGGGTCGGCTCCCTCAATCAAGATTCGGGCGTGGAGGATTTCCGAGTTCTCGGACGTGGCCACTTGGCGCCCGCCCACGACCACGAGTTTTCCCTCGTCTGACCACCGCCGATAGACGTCCAGTTGCCGCCGTCCCGCGGCAGCGGCGGCCTCGATATCGCCCGCCGGGAAGCCGTATGACGGATCATCGCCGTCGGGCTCGGTGAAAATGGTGGCGAGGCAGTGGCGAACGCCGCCTTCGGCCAAGGAAGGGAGTGTGATCGCCGCGGGAAGGTCGTTCCCGCCGGCTTTCTCGGGCGGGGCATGCATGTTTCGCCCGCTGACAGCCATGTAGGCGAGGTCGAGATGGGCGTCGAACCAAGTAAACCGCGGCTGATGCATGCGGAAAGGGTATGGGAAAGACCACCGACTTGTTACACTATCGCGTATGGCAGAGCCCCTGCGGCGGTTAGAGAACGATACCGAGGACGGATTCACCCTGCGGTGCCCGGTGGACGGCCGCCCGATGAACACGTTTCAGGTGGGGATGTTCGCGGTGGATCGGTGTGAGGATTGCGGCGGAATGTGGCTTGATCTGAACGAGGTTCATCGGCTGCTGGCCATCAAAGGCGAAGCGATGAAGATTGACGCGGTGAAGTCTCCGGCCTCACGCCCCGGTTCGGGACGCCAGAAGCGGTACTGCCCGCGTGACAAGGCTGAGATGGTCACGCTTCACAACCTGCCGCAGGTGCATGTGGAATATGAGCAATGCCCGGTTTGCGGGGGGATGTTTCTTGATCGGGGCGAGTTGAACGACCTCAATTCGTACAGCGTGGTGGAACGTTTACGTAATTTGTTCGTGAATCACGAATAATGGAGAGTTTCCCCGTGAGCGGGGGGAGTCCGACGTCGCTCATCTTTCGATAGCCCCGCCGAAACGGTCGGCGAAGGAAGAAGTTACTATGGCCAGTGAACCCCCGAATTCGGCACCGACCCCGACGCCCGCAGCGCCCCCACCCCAATCGACCGCGTCGAGCAAGCCCGCACTGCCAACGGACGGTGAACTCCTTGCGAAGGCAACCGGCGGGGACCAGCCAGCGGTAATCGAGCTGCTGCGGCGTCACGGGCCGACGGTGCGTTCGCGGATCGCATCGAAGATCTCTCCGCTATGGCAGTCGATGGTCGATCCCGACGATGTGCTTCAAGTGACTTATGTGGAAGCGGTGATGGACATCGGGCGCTTCCAACCCCGACATGAAGGTTCGT
>CAZJXA010000196.1:0-6272 GCA_964549785.1 uncultured Phycisphaeraceae bacterium
AGCACCTTGCCCATTTCCTAAGCAGAAAACACCCCAAAATCAAGGTGCGCAAAGGCTTCCCCCAAGTTGCGCACCTTGCCCCACCTGCGCACCTTGCCGCCCGACCGCCAACCCCCGCTCGGGCCTCCCTGCGGGTGCTTGCTCAGATCATCGACGGTGGGATCGGCGGCACGAGCGGTTGTTACGCTTTCGGCCATGAAGAACCGGGTGCCGATGTTGTTGCTGCTTGGGTCGGGGGAACTGGGGCGGGAGGTGGTGATTTCGGCGAAGCGGCTGGGGTGCCGCGTGGTGGCGGTGGATTCGTATGCGGGTGCGCCCGCGATGCAGGTGGCGGATGCGAGTGAAGTGTTGAACATGCTGGATGGGGATGCGTTGGAGCGGGTGATTCGGAAGCATGCCGATGGGGCGCGGGCCGACGGGCGGGCGTTCTTTGTGGTGCCAGAGGTTGAAGCGATTCGGACGGAGCGGTTGGTGAAGTTGGAGGCGGAGGGTGTGAGCGTGGTGCCTTCGGCCCGTGCCGCGGACCTGACGATGAACCGGGATGCGATTCGGAGGCTTGCCGCGGAGGAGTTGGGCTTGCCGACGGCGCGGTATGGGTATGCGGAATCGGCGGGAGAATTGCGTGCGCGGGTTGAGGGTGAGGACGGGACGGGTTTGCCGTGCGTGGTGAAGCCGGTGATGTCGAGCAGTGGGAAGGGGCAGTCTGTGGTGCGGACGGCGGCCGAGATTGATGCGGCTTGGGGGTATGCCGTGGCGAACATGCGGGGGGACACGAAGCGGGTGATCGTGGAGGAGTTTATTGACTTTGACTATGAGATCACCGTGCTGACGGTGCGGCAGCGGCCGGAGGTTGGTGGGAAGAAATTGAAGGAGAAGGACCGGACGCTGTTTGTGCGGCCGATCGGGCATCGGCAGGAGCGCGGCGACTATCAGGAATCTTGGATGCCGTGCGCGATGAAGCCCGCGGCCGTGAAGAAGGCGCAGAAGATGGCGGAAGCGGTGACGCGGGAGATTGCCGGGGACGGTGGCGCGGGGCTGTTTGGTGTGGAGTTTTTCGTCAAGGGGAATCGGGTGATCTTCAGCGAACTTTCACCCCGGCCGCACGACACCGGGATGGTGACGATGATCAGCCAGGACCTGAGCGAGTTTGATCTGCACGTGCGGGCGGTGCTGGGGCTGCCAATCGCGAAGATCAACTATGCGAAGGGTGCAGCGGCGAGCGCGGTGATTCTTTCGGGGATCGAATCGGCGGTGGAGCCGGGGTATGAAGGGCTAGGCGATGCGCTCGCGCTGAAGGATGTGCAGGTTCGGCTGTTCGGGAAGCCGAGCACGCGGAAATATCGCCGGATGGGTGTTGCGCTGGCGACGGCGGGTACGGTGAAGAAGGCGCGGGCGCTGGCGATGAAGGCGGCAGGCCGGGTGCGGGTGGTGGATGCCCATGGCCCCTCGTCGTGACGTCCAATGGGGGGCGGAAACTCGAGCGTGTCCGCTCTGGGGCCCATTTGTCAGACGGCAGCAGACCGGCCAGCGCAGTCGACCGTTCCGCGATGACGATGGTGGCCATGGACGACGGTAGTGGTCACGGTAACGAACCCCATGAAACGAGCGCAAGAGGCAAAACCGGGACAGAAGCCGCCAGCAACCGTCGGCTTGAAGCCGCTGCCACGCGAGCAACAATGCCCGTATGGCTTTGCTGAGCGTCAACATCGATCACATCGCGACCGTTCGGCAGGCGCGGTATCGCGGGAACGCGGCGTACGGTGAACCGGATGTGGTGTTCGCCGCGCACGAGGCCCAGTTGGGGGGGGCCGACGGGATCACCGTTCATCTGCGCGAGGACCGGCGGCATGTGACGGATCGGGACGTCGAGGTGCTGCGGTCGGTGGTGCAGGTGAAGTTCAACCTCGAGATGGCGGCGACCGACGAGATGGTGCGGATCGCGGCCCGGTTGCGGCCGCACTCGGCGATGCTGGTGCCCGAGGGCCGTACGGAAGTGACGACCGAAGGCGGATTGGATGTGTCGGGGCAACGAGCGACGCTCAAGGACGTGTGCGGGCGGCTCCGGGATGCCGGGTGCCTCGTGAGCGCGTTCATCGATGCGGAGACCCGTCAGATCGATGCGGCCCAGGAATGCGGATTCGACGTGTGCGAGATTCACACCGGGCCGTATGCGCTCGCCCACGCGGGAGCGGGCGGCGACCTGGCGATCCATTCGCTGCGCGACGGGCTTGAGCGCGTCGCCGCCGCCGGTAGGGCGGTGGGCCGCACCGGAATGAAGTTCAACGCGGGGCACGCGCTTAACTACGGGAATGTCGGGTTGATCGCCTCGCTGCCGGGGGTGTCGGAATTGCACATCGGGCATGCGATCGTGAGCCGGGCGGTTTTTACCGGGTTGCGGGGTGCGGTGGCGGATATGAAGCGGGCGATGGTCGCGGCCCGCGATGGCGTCGTACCGTTGAGGGGCGAGGGTCGGGTTTCATAGAGGGTTCCCTTTTTGAGCCGGGGAGGTGCCGCATGACGGAGACAACGACCGCGCCGGAAGCAGGCGTCAAACCGGGCAAGCCATCGCCCGGGCAGCCGGTACCTTGGAATGTGGTTTTGTTGGACGATGATCATCACTCGTACGAGTATGTGATCGAGATGATGCAGCGGCTGTTCCATCGGAGCCCGCAGGCGGGGATGTTGGTAGCCCGCGAGGTGGATTCGCGGGGGCGGGCGGTGTGCATGACGACGCACAAAGAACTCGCGGAACTCAAGCGTGACCAGATTCACGCCTTCGGCAAGGACGTTCGGATTCCCGCGTGCGGCGGGGGGATGACGGCCGTGATCGAGCCGGCCCAGTAGCCCCTCGATGAACCGACCGCTGGTTGTACAAACCGAAGAACTCGATGACGACGCCGCGGAGTGGCTGGGCGAGCGGTGCGACCTGGTGCGGTGCGGAGTAGGCGAGCCAGGGTTCTCGGCGTTGCTGCGGCGGGCGAGCGGCCTGCTGGTCCGGACGTACACCAACGTCAACTCGGCGATGCTGGACGCTGCGCCGAACCTGCGGGTCGTCGGCCGGGCGGGCGTGGGGCTGGACCGGATTGATGTGGCGGCGTGCCGGGCGCAGCACGTGGAGGTGGTGCACACTCCGGACGCCAATTCGTCGGCGGTGGCGGAGTACGTGTTCGCGCTGCTGCTGGATGCGACTCGGCCCCGGGTGTTCCTTGATGGGGCACTGGATGAGCCCGCGTGGCGCCAAGTCCGCGGCGAACTGGGAGCGCCGAAGCAGTTGTGCCAGTTGCGACTGGGGATTCTGGGGCTGGGGCGGATCGGGCGCCGCGTCGCGACGATCGGGACGGCGTTCGGCATGGAGGTGCTGGCGCACGACCACCGGCACGTCGCGGAAGCCGCGCGCGGGGGGGCCCGCATGACTCCGTTGGGGGCACTGCTGGAGCAGAGCGATGTTCTCACGATCCACATCGATCCGCGTCCGGAGAACCACGGGTTTGTGGGCAGGCGCGTGCTCGAAGCCCTGCGCGAGTCGGTGATCGTGATCAACACCAGCCGGGGTGTGATCGTGGATCATCATGCGCTCGCGGATTTTCTGCGGGCCAATCCCGGGGCGCAGGCTCTGCTGGATGTGCATGACCCCGAGCCCATCCGACCGGACCACCCGTTGCTCGGCGTTCCGAATGCCCACCTGTCGCCGCACATCGCGGCCGCGACGGCGCTGGCGAACGCGAATATGTCGTGGGTGGTGCGGGACGTGTGGAAGGTCTTGTGCGGCGAAACGCCGGAGAGCGCTGCGCCGTGAACACACCGGGAATTCCAGCGGTGTTCCTGGATCGCGACGACACTCTGATCGCGTGCCGCAGCCTGCCCGAGCCGCCACCCCCCGGCAAAGCGGGCGACCTGGTGGACGCCGCGTTGGTGCGGTTGTTGCCGGGCGTTGCGGCGGCGGTGGGTGCGCTGCGTTCGGCGGGGTTTGGGCTGGTGGTGGTGACCAACCAGGGGTTGGTTGCGCGGGGAGCGGGGACGATGAAGACCGTGGAGGCGGTCAACGCGCGGATGCTGGAGTTGCTGGAGCAGTCGGTACCGACAGGGACGCCCCGGCCGGTGATCGAGAAGATCTACGTCTGCCCGTATCACCCGCTCGGGACAGTGGCGGAGTATGTGCGTGAACACGAGTGGCGCAAGCCCGCGGGGGGCATGGTGCGGGCGGCGGCGCAGGAATTGGGACTCGACCTCGCGGGGTCGTGGCTGATCGGGGACGCGGAACGGGATGTGTTGTCGGGAATAGATGGGGGACTGCTGGCGGAGCGGTGCTTGCGGATCGGCGAGGGGGAGCGGTTTTCTAATCTTGGAGCGGCGGCGGATCATCTGTTGGCGGAGATCGGGGCGATCTCCACGGAACGGAGCACGTTGACGCTGCGGGCGTTGGCGGGCTCGCCCCTGGATGACCCGGCAACGCGGGAAGCGGTGGTGGTCCACGCCCGCGGGTTGGGAGAGAGAGCGGGGGTGGTGGTGGAGCACGTCGAGGTTTCGGCGGAGTCTATCGTGATGACGGTTAGGGCGGATCGGCTGACGGGGCTGGGTTTTCTCGCGGAATTGCGGCGGGAGACGAACGCGTGGTACGAGGCAAGGTATCACGACGGGCCTTTGTGGGGGACACCGCCGCCGGGGTGGGAGTTTGAACCCACGTGAGCGTGGCCGGCGCCAAACCGCTGCGACTACTCGTGGTGATGCCCAGTTGGATGGGTGACTGCGTGATGGCCACGCCCGCGCTCAAGATGCTTCGCCAGGGGCTGCCGGGGTGCTTTATCGGCGTCTTGGTGCGACCCGGGAACGACGAGTTGCTGGCGGGGCTTCCGTTCTTTGATGAGGTTCACATCGAACGGGCCTCGGGCGTAATGGGGCCGAAGTTCGCGGCGGCGAAGGTGCGGCCGCGGCGGTATGGCACGGCGTTGCTGCTGACGAATTCGTTCTCGACGGCCTTGACCGTTCGAATCGCGGGGATCCCGGATCGTGTGGGATTTGACCGTGATGCGCGGGGGCTGCTTCTCACGCGGCGGCTGAAGGCACCGGTGCGGGATGATGGGCGCTGGGCTCCGGTTTCGGCGGTGGTGTATTACGAGCATGCCGCGGCGTGTGTGCTGGATGCCGAGCGTGGGCGGGGGTTGGAGGCGGGGAGCGGACCGTCGGGACGGGCGATGGAATTGCGGGTCACGCGAGAGCAGGCTGAGGCGGCTGCGGCGGTGCTGATGCGCGGGGGGGTGAAAGAGGGTGAGCGGTTGGCCATCCTCAACCCCGGCGGGAACAACGCGGCGAAGCGTTGGCCGCCAGCCAGGTTTGCGACGATCGCGCGGCGGCTGGCGGAGGCGTACGGCCTGCGGGTGGTCTTGAACGGGTCACCGGCGGAATCGGGCTTGGTGGGCGAGATCGCGGCGGCGGCCGCGTGCGGGTGTGTGGAGTTGCCCAAGTGCGGCATCACGGTCGGGGCGTTGAAAGCGATCGTGTCGACAGCCGCGATCATGGTGACGAACGACACCGGCCCTCGGCACATCGCGGCGGCGCTGGGCGTGCCGGTGATATCGCTTTTCGGGCCGACCGATCATCGGTGGACGACGATCCCGGCGCCCGCGGGGGAAGCGCTGATCGTGGCGGACCCATCGCTGCCCGAGATCGAATTCGCGAACGACCACCCGGAGCGTTGCGCAATAGAGAACGTGGATGAGGCGAGGGTGTGGAGCGCGGTCGAGGCGATGTTGGGCCTTGGCGGCTGAAACAATCACCAGCACCGAGGACGCCGGAAACCGTCGGGGGCGTCAGCGCGACGCCTCGACGCGGAGCCGCGCGAGGGCGAGGTCTTCGGGAGTATCGATGTCGATGACGGAACCCTCGGGATTGATGATGCCGCGACGGTCGGAACCAAAGAACGCGTGGGGGCCGGGCGCAACGCCGGAGATCTCAAGGAAAAGGGCCCGGCGGGTCACGACGAGGACACCGCCATCGGGGACAAAGGCGGGCGGGAGGTCTTGACGGCGGAAGGTGTTGTGGTTGAGCACGTCGCCCTCCCACGGCGAGACGCGGCCGGATTCGGGATCGAGCCGGGCCGTCCACCACGGGTGAAACTTGCCGACGCCGCCGTAACTCTGGACGCTGTCGGCGTGGGTGGAGGCGAGCAGCGCGAGGGCGCGGGCGATGAGGCCCGCGGGGCGGATGGGTACGTTGGCGTAAAGAATGACGATGGGACGGGCGGGGATGAGTTCGACGCTGCCGCGGGCTTCGAG
>CAZJXA010000197.1:0-6241 GCA_964549785.1 uncultured Phycisphaeraceae bacterium
GTGGTGGCTTGGGCCAAAGCCCGCGGGACGGGCGCCAGGAAGAGGGAGGCAAACGCGACGGCGGCAGCGACTCGGATCATGGATGAAAGGGTATCGCCCGGGCCATTCACGCGGGGGGCGCGGAGGCGTTGGCGGGAAGGCGGTCGCGCCGCGTCGTTCGGGCCACGGGGGCGCGGGGGAAAGACCTGCATTAAGCGGCGGAAGAGCCCTTCACGAGGGGTCCCGCTCATTCCGAGCGTTCGACTGGGACGTTCTCGATGATGATGGTCTCCCCACAGAACTCGGTGATGTTCGCGTTGCCGTTGAGCAAGTGGGGCGTGGGCACGAGCATGATATCGACGTGGGTCGCATCGAAGCCCACGAGCGCGTCTCTGATACGGAGGTCAACGCTTCCCGAGATGCCTTTATTAAAGATCACGCTTTCATTGGTGCGCCACTCTCGGCTCGGAAGGGGCGTTTCACCTTGCGCGTGCTCGCGCAGCACAACAGTCGCGCAGATTGGTGCCGGAAGGTTGTTGAAGGCGACATACGAGCCGGCTGTCACGCGCCCTCCTCCGTCCGCGGGGTTTGGCGGTCTCCACATCAGAAAGAGCGGGATTGATATGGCACGCTTCATCGAGGCGCCGAGATCGGTGCCGTGGAGGGCCGTGGCGACCGATCCGCCCTGGCCGGGGATCGTCAGCGTCCAGCGGTGCCGGTGGGAGGTCTCGCTGACGAGGCGGCCGACGCCGATCTGCGGCGGTGTGGGGTCCCCCGGCTCAATGGCGCGAAGAGTGAGCTTGTGGACCAACACCGCGTCATAGGTTCCCGCCGGAACGCTGAGAGGAACTCTGTATTCTCGCTGGCCGCCGCCGATGATCGCATCGCCGCCGGTATTGAATGTCGTGGGCAGCGGCATCGAACCGCCGTTCAGGTAGAATTCCGACATCGTGAACTCGGCGGCGACATGGAGGTGAATGGCGCTTCGCTCACCCCTGAACTCGGGCCCGTCTTTGATCGGCAGGGAGTTCAGGTGGGCCGTGGCCGGGAGGTTGACGGTCACGCGTATGCTGTTGGCGAGGAACTGCTCCCAGAGGTCGTCGGGCACAAGGCCGGCGCGGCGGGCTTCACCTACGAACCGGCCATACTCAAACGGCCACGGACGGCCCGGGGCGATCTGCTCGGCGAGGATGTCTTTGACGATGCGGACAGTTGTTGCTCTGCCCGGGCGTCCCGCGCGACCGTTTCTGAACCGCTCCGCCAGCGTGCCGATGATCGCGGTCTTCGTGGTCAGGTCGGCGCCGGCGAGTTTTCGAGAGAGCACCCACGCGGGGGTGTTCGGGCGCGCCATCAACTGGCGAATCGATCGGCCGGCGACGAAGATGGATTGAGCCGAAATGATGATGAGAATCGCCGCGGCGACCCACATCCATCGGCTGCTGGGACGGCGGGCGCCGGTCCGGACGTCACGCCGGGCGCCGATGCGGGCCCCGCATTCGGGGCAGCGGAAAGGTTCGGCGGACGGGGACGGAAGAAGGCCCTCTCCGTCGCCCGGCAACGCGGCGACCTTCTGCGGGGGAAGTTCATATTCGCAGGCGCGGCAATGAATAGTGCCGCTGGCGGTTCGGACCCCGCGACGCATTCTCAGGGTGACCGCCAGAAGTGCCAGGAGCGCGCACGCGGCGATGGCAAGAGACACGGGGATAGCGTCCGACATCGAAGCAGTATACGTCACGGGCCTTTCGGCGTTTCAAAGCGCGATGCTGCTCATTCCGGCTTTCGGGAACGGCTGCCGCGGCACGGCCTGACGCGAGGATGGTTACACTCCCTTCCCATGTTCGACTCCATCATCGTGAAGCCCAAGGGCTCTTCCAAAACGCTCGTTCTCGGTCATTTCTCGGGGCAGGGGCTTGATGGGCGGTCGAAGGCGTTCGCCGCGGGGCTGGGCGTCGCCGACGCCGTGGCCGCAGCGCTTTCACGCCCCGAGGCGACCGGCGATGCCGGGTCGATCGCCGAGGCGTTTCCGTCGCCCGGCTCCACCAAAGGCAAGGGCGCAACCTCCGGCATCGAGCGCGTCATCGTCGTGGGGTTAGGAAAGGCGGACGGGTTCGAACTCGGCGGGTTGCGGGCGGCCGCGGCCGCCGCGGGCCGGCGGTTGGCGGGGGCCAAGGCAACCTCCGCGGCGTTCGAGTTCGAGGGGCCGGTGGCATCGGTGAAGGGGGATATGCACGGCGCCGGACGTATGATGGGCGAGTCGCTGGGGTTGCTGGGGTGGGTGTGCGACGACTTTAAGGGCAAAGGTTCGACGCCGCCGAAGCGGGTGAAGCTCGAGGTGCGGAGTTCGGACGCCGACTTTACCGCCGGCATGGATCAGGGCCTTGCACTCGCGGAGTCCGTGAACTTCGCGCGCACGCTCAGCCAGACGCCGCCGAACATCGCGACGCCCTCGTTCATGGCCAAGGCGGCCCTGACGCTCGCGCGAAAGTATGGGATGACGTGCAAGGTCTTTGAGGGTGATGCGCTGGAGCGAGAGAGGCTTGAGGGGCTGATCAACGTCGGCAAAGCGAGCGAGAACGGGCCGTGCATGGTGCGGCTGGAGTATGCGCCCAAGGGCGTCGCACGGAGCGCCAAGCCGCTGGTCCTCATTGGCAAGACGGTGTGCTACGACACCGGCGGGCTCTCCCTCAAGATCAACAACGGCATGGTGGGCATGAAGCGCGACAAGGACGGCGGCTGCGCTGTGCTCGGAGCGATGCACGCGATCGCGACGATCGTGAAGCCGCGCCGGCGGGTCGTGGCGTTCCTGGCGTGCGCCGAAAACTCGATCTCGGACGAGGCCTACCGCCCCGACGATATTTTGACGTACCGCAACGGCGTGACCGTGGAGATCACCAACACGGATGCGGAGGGACGGCTGGTCCTCGCCGATGCGCTCTGCTGGGCGTGTGAAAAGGAGAACCCCGCGGCGATCATCGACTTGGCGACGCTCACGGGCGGCGTGGTCGTGGCGCTGGGGGGGACGTTCGCGGGGATGTTCTGTGAGAACGACGCGCTGCGGAAGCAAGTGGAGGACGCCTCAAACGCCAGCGGCGAGCGCGTGTGGCGGCTGCCCATGCACCAGGAATACCGGGACATGATGAAAAGCCCGGTGGCGGACATCATCAACAGCAACCCGAACCGCAAGGCCGCGCCGATCCAAGGGGCGGCGTTCCTGTCGTACTTCGTGACGGAGGGCGTGCCCTGGTGCCACCTCGACATCGCGGGCGTGCACGTGGCGGAAAAGAACGCGGGGATGTTTATCGAAGGGCCGACGGGGTGGGGCGTGCGGCTGCTCGCGGCGCTGGTGGAGTAGAGGAGCGAACCGGACTGCTCGGGCTGCGCGAGCGCGGAAGATGCCGGCGCGACGGTCACGAGAGGCCCAATCATGCGATAGATGTACATAATTGATGCTCCAGAAGCGCCCCGACGAAATCGTCGGGCTTTCAAGGCTTTCTGTAGCAGAATCGGCCACACGGAACGGCGAAGCGATGCCCACTCGGAACGGCAGTCATCAAGTCAAACGCAGCCGTTGAAGACCATGCATGCCGTTGCGGCATGTTGACCTCCCCTGAATCGCCCGACTTCTTTCACGTGTTCTCGGCTTTGCCGATCTGCCACTCTTCGAGTTCGATCGGGGCTTGGCGTCCGAAGATGGTGACGAGGACGCGGACGAGGCCCTTCTCTGGCAGGACTTCGTCGACGGTGCCCTCGTAACTCTGGAAGGGGCCTTCCTTGATGACGACGTGCTCGCCCTTGCTGTAGACGAGTTTCACCATCGGCTCGTCTTCGGGCTTGCGGCTGTCCTTGAGCATCTTCTCGATCTCGTGGTCCTTCATGGCCGTGGGGCGGCCCGCGGTGCCCACGAAGTCGCCGACGCCGGTCGTCTCCTTGATGAGGAAGAAGACGTCCTGGGGGATGCGTCCGTCGGGCTCGAGTTGCATCTCGACGAAGACGTACCCCGGGTAGAGCATCGTTTCGCTGATCTTCTGCTTGCCGCCCTTGATGGTCTTGGTTTTCTCGGTCGGCACCAGAATGCGGCCGACGAGGTGGATCATCGCCTCGATCTGCACCTTGCGGAGCAGCGTCTCGCGGACCGAGCGTTCCTTGTTGCTGGCGACCCGCAGCACGAACCAGTTCATGGTTCCCTGCTTGAGCGGTTCGTCGGCCCGGAGGAGGTCAACCTTTTCGTTCGGGCGTCCGTCGAGAGTCTTGGATTCTGCCATTGGTCACCTCTTACCCGTCATTGGAACGATCGGCCGGAACGAAGAAAGAAACCGGGTGTTGACCCCGGCGAAAAAAAGTCTCTGAACCACTGCCCCCCACGCCCGCCCCGCGCTTAGCCGACCCGCTCCCGCTTCACCCCTCCAGAACCTTGATCCAGATAAAGAAGCGGGAGAGAAGAAAGTCAAAGACGTAGAGGATCGAGGCGATGAGAAACGTCGCGACGATGACCACATAGGTGGAGTCGAGAACGACCTTGCGCGTCGACCAGTTGACCTTCTTCATCTCGCCGTCGGTCGCGACCAGAAAATCAACGCTGGAGTGCTTCTTGCCCACCAGCCCATAGATGGCCATGCAGCCCGCGAGCAGGATGAGCATGGCAACGGCCATCTGGAGGTAGACCTTGTCGAAAATCTCGATGCCCGAGCGTTGGCCCACGAGCGCGGAGAACGCGCCGTCGGAGGACTGAATCTGGGTGGCGCTGGCGGGGGTGTACGCCCCGGTCGCTGAATCCGGGGCCGTGATCACGACATCGCCCACCGTGATCGCCGAGCCTTCGATCAACTTGACGCTGGCGGTGCCGAGATTGAGCGGAGGCTGTACGTCGGCTTTGAGCAGCGTGACCGGCTGGCCGACCGCGGGCGACCCGGTGGCATTGGTGGTGCTCAACCGCCAGTCCCGAACCGGAAGACGGATCGCGCTCAGGGAGTTCCAAGCCCACAAAGAGGTCACAAGCACCAAAATGCCAGCGGCGATGGCCGTCAGCGTCCGGACCCAGTACCCCTGCCCGTACTTATAGAGCCCGACTCCGCTGTGCTCGGCCGTCGCGACCGCCCTCGGGCCTAAAGGCGAACCGGAAGGATTCGGACCCGATCCATCGCCGCGCTTGGCGAGGCTTGATGATGCGCTGACTGCTTCCATAAACACGCCGGGAGGGACTTGAACCCGCAACCTGCGGATTTGGAATCCGCTGCTCTACCAGTTGAGCTACCGGCGTAAGGCGAGAAAGGGCATTAGGCACTGGGCATCAGTGTCAAGGCGGCGGCGAGGGGCTTTGCACCGTTTCGCGAGGGAATCGGATTTCCCCGGTGCCCGACGCCCAATCCCCAATGCCGATCGCCCTTACTTCCTCTTGATCTTGTGCAGCGTGTGCTTGCGAAGCCGAGGCGAATACTTCTCCATGCCTTCCTTGAGGCCTTCCGGAAGGCCGCCCTTGGTGTTCACACTGGTTCGGTAGTTGAGATCGCCGGTTTCGCTGCACTGGAGCCATACGAACTCACGGGCGTTGGATTTTTTCTTTGCCATGACTCCAAACCTTTCGACCAAGGCTCTCCTTGGCATGATGCCGTTCTTGCCACGATCCCAAGGACTCTCCCGAGGGTGCGAAAAGGACGAAAAACCGACGTGCAGGGGAAAGCCATCTTCACCCCTGGAAGCCGCCGTCCGAGCCGGTGGCTCGGACGGCAGAAGAAACTTATTTTAGGCATCGCGGCATGAACGAACGCCGCGTGCCGGCCTCAACGAACCGGTCAGGGGCCCCGGTCCCACCATCATCAGGCGATGATCTCGGTCACAGCGCCCGAGCCGATGGTCCGGCCGCCCTCGCGGACGGCGAAGCGCAGGCCCTTTTCCATCGCGACCGGCTTCTCCATGAGATCGACTTCCATCTCAACGTTGTCGCCCGGCATGCACATCTCGGCCCCGCCCAAGAGTTTGACGCCGCCCGTGACGTCGGTAGTGCGGAAGTAGAACTGGGGGCGGTAGTTGTTGAAGAACGGCGTGTGACGGCCGCCCTCTTCCTTGGTCAGCACGTACACCTGACCCTTGAACTTGGTGTGGGGCTTGATGCTGCCGGGCTTGCAAACGACCTGGCCGCGCTCGATGTCGTCCTTTTCGACGCCGCGGAGAAGGACGCCGACGTTGTCGCCGGCGGTGCCGCTGTCGAGGGTCTTCTGGAACATTTCGACGCCCGTGATGGTGGTCGTCTTGCTGTCCTTCAGGC
>CAZJXA010000198.1:0-6219 GCA_964549785.1 uncultured Phycisphaeraceae bacterium
GGTCCGCACCCGTCACGTCAGCGATCCCGTCAAAGTGCTCTTCTGCACCGCGTCCTTCGGGTTCAAGCACGACGTTCTCCCGCTCGCCCGCGAAGTCATGACCGCCCGGTCCGACACACTCAAATGGCTTGATCTCACCGCCACCGATTCCGCCGACTCGATCACCGGCACCAAACTTCTCCCCACGCTCGCCGAGATCGACGTCCTCATGCTCTACACCACCGGAGCGCTCCCTTTCGATGCAAACGCCCTCGCGGCGTGGGTCGAAGCCGGCGGAGCCCTCGTCGGCGTCCACAGCGCAACCGACACGCTTTCTGACGACGACGCCTATGTGCCCTTGATCGGAGCGGTCTTTGACGGGCATCCATGGAACGAAGAAGTCACGATCGTCGCGTCCGACAGGGATTCCTCACAGCCGCAACTGGGCTTCGCCGCTGAGTATCACGAAAACCCGGTCCGCTGCACGTTCCGGATCGCCGACGAAATCTACCAATTCAAGCAACTCTCCGCCGATCGCAACGTTCGGCTCAGCCTCGCACCGGGCCAGCCCAAGATGGAGGAAGGTCGCGCCTATCCACTCGCATGGACCAGTGTCCGCGGCAAGGGCCGCGTCTTCTACACGGCCCTCGGGCACCGGCCAGAAGTCTGGAACAATCCGGAATTCGTACAGGACGTTCTCAACGGAGTGTGGTGGGCGGCCGCGGGCGCGGGTGATCGAACCTGCGAGAAATGCACCCTCACGATGGAACGCCTCCCGATTGCCTACGGCCTTCGGATGGAGCCCCTTGACCCCGAGAAATTCATCGAGGGCGGGTGCACGATCGGCCTCGCACACGAAGGATTCCGCTGCCCCAAGTGCAAGGACGTTCAGACCCCGGGCGAAGAATAGACCTGAACGGCAGATCGACTCTTTTGAACGGAGCGTCCCAAAACCACGACCGCCCGATCACGACCGCTCGCTCTTCAGGAATGCGCCGTCAGGCCGTCAACAAAGCGGAGAGGGGGGGATTCGAACCCCCGGTAGGGTTGCCCCTACACAGCATTTCCAATGCTGCTCCTTCAGCCGCTCGGACACCTCTCCGGAGGAAGGGCGGGATGGTAGGCGGGAGAGGAATGGCGTTCGCGATTCTTCTCCATTCCTCCAATTGCGATGGCGATTTGAGCCGCAAACCTGAACCCCCGCGGGCTCTCAGCCCTTCCGGACGATGAGTTCATGCACCGGCGGCAGCTGAACAAACGCCGCCGGGTTGTTCGATGCCTCTTCCCACACCGCATCAAACGCCGCCTTGTCTTCCGCCGTGATGAAGTGATTCTCCACGAGTTTTGGCGTGAACGTCTGCCAGAAACTGTTCGGCCAGTTCCACAGCGTGCTGCCCGGCCGCGCGATCCGCTGCACGACGTCCATGTGCTCGATGGTGAAGCCCTGCGCGATGAACATCTCGGGGAGTTTGCCCATGATGTCGGTGTCGCCGCCGCGGGCCCGCCAACTCGCGGCGACCGCGGTGATCACCTTGCTGAACGCCTCCTTGCGCGGCGCCAGGGTCATCGAGCGTTCGTAGTTGAAGTAATCCTGGATGGCGACCCGTCCACCGGGCTTCAGAAGTTTCGCGAGGCCCGCAACCACCCGCTCGGGCTGGGCGAGGAAGCAGAAGACCCACCGGGCGTACGCGAGATCGACGCCGCCTTCCTCACCCGGGAGGCACTGATCCAGTTCCTGGACGTCGCCCAGAACCCGCTCCACCTGCCGGTAGCGGCGGGCCACCGCCATATCGTTCAATTGCTTGAGAAACGTCGCCGATTCATCGATCGCGATGACGCGGCCCGTGGGGCCGATGATCTGCGCCAAGTCCATCGTCGCGTGCCCTGGCCCGCAACCCAGGTCGAGCACCGTTTGGCCCGGCTGAACGCCCGCCCGCTCCCACAAGACATGCGTCGACGCCGACCACAGGCGGTGCTGAAGCCCCAGCCGCACCGACTCGTCGGTGTCGGTGCCCAGAACGTAATCGCCGCTGCGATTGGGACTCGGGCGGGTGGTGGCGGTGGTCGTCATGAGCGGGTGCTTTCTTGAAAAATCCGAGAGCCGGCCCGAGCCCGCCTCATCCAGAAACCTTCTAACTAGGTATATCGACCGGCGGCGGGCGTGGCGTGAGGGGTGGGTTCACCCGAAAAGACCGACACGGCCGGCGAAGATGTCGCGACCCACCTCTACGCTTGCAACCGTGTCACGGTTCGGCCCCGCAAGCATTGTTGACGCGCTCGGGGGCCTGGGCAGAGCCGCGTTCGGCCGGTTCCGGCCTTCGAGCCTCCCGCTCATGCAGCGGCGGAGTTTCGGGCTGGAGTTGACGAGCACCGCGTTTTTCGCCGTGGCACTGGCATGCATCGAGGCGGGAACCGTGGCCGTCTATACAAAGCAGACCTTCGACGGAAAGGTCGCGCCCGGTGTCCTGAACCTGGTGGTCGCCTTTGTCGGGGCGTCGGGCGAACTCGCGAACATCGTCTCCTTCGTGTGGGGCCCCCTCTCTCACGGCAAGCCCAAGGTGCGGTTCGTCAACGTGCTGCAGGTGATGGTGATCGCCTTGGCCGCGGTCATCGCCTTCCTGCCCGAAACGCCCACCGGCCTGCTGTTGCTGGCCTTAGTCGTGTTCCTGGCGCGGGCAGGTTGGTCCGGAATCGTGACCGTGCGGCCCACGATCTGGCGCGCGAACTACCCCAGAGAGGCACGGGCGGGAATCGTCGGGAAGATGTCGGTGGTGCAAGTAATCGTCGTGTCCATCGTCGGCATCGCGTTGGGGCTCGCGCTCGACCATTCGCAGCAAACCTTCCGCATCGTCGTCCTGGTGGGGTGCGTGATCTCGCTCTGCGCGGTCGCGGTCTACGCACGCTTGCGGGTCCGACGCCAGGCCGGGCTGCTTCGGGCCGAACGCGAAGACCGACCGCTCGCGCCCTGGCAGGCGCCGCTCGTGGTGTGGCGGGTTCTGCGCAAAGACCGCCAGTACGCCCAGTTCATGCTCTGGATGTTCGTCCTCGGGTTCGGCAACCTCATGCTGATGCCCATCACCGTCATCGTCCTCAAGGAGCGGTTCGGCGTCGAATACCTGGGCGGCATTCTGGCCACCAGCGTCATCCCCGCGGTCGTCCAAATCTTCGCGATCCCCGTCTGGGCACGGTTGCTCGACCGCTCGCACATCGTGAAGTTCCGCTCGATCCACTCGTGGGTCTTCGTGACCGCCTGTGCCGTCTTCACCCTCGCGGCAGCCCTCGGTTCCCTCCCCCTGATGTTCCTGGCCTCGGCCATCCTCGGGGTCGGGTTCGCCGGCGGGAGTCTCGCGTGGAACCTCGGCCACACCGATTTCGCCCCGGTCTCCGAAACCAGCCGGTACATGGCGACCCACGTGACGCTGAACGGCGTCCGCGGCATGATCGCCCCCTTCGTCAGCGTGCTGCTCTTCGAACTCGTCCGCCGCCAAGGCTGGAACGCCGGCGCCGTGATGTACGCCGCCGCCCTCGCCGTCTCGGCCTGCGGCGCGGCGGGGTTTGTGTGGTTTCGCGTGCAGATGGGGCGGGCCGGACGATTGCAGAGGGCCAAGCGCGGATAACGTCAAGAGGTACGACCGCCGCGTGCTCCCCCCCAAGTCCGTTGGCTCCTCTGGTTGAACTAGAATCATCCTGTGGCCGAGTTCGGCGAAACTTCCAACCCGGGCAGCGAACTTCCCGCGTGGGGCTCCGAGCCGCACGAGGCGCGGATGCGGCGTCTCTGCGGGGCGGCCCGCGGCCTGCCCAAAGCGCCGGGCGTCTACCTGATGAAGGACCACAAGGGCCTGGTCGTCTACGTCGGCAAAGCCGCCAACCTGCCCGACCGGGTCTCCAGTTACTTTCAGGTTTCGTCGGACCTGGGGTTCCGCAAGCAGGGGATGCTCGACGTCGTCCACTCCTTCGAGCACTTGGTCTGCGAGACCGAGTGGGAGGCTCTCCTCACCGAGAACCGGCTGATCAAGGACACCAAGCCTCGCTTCAACGTGCGCCTGACCGACGACAAAACCTTCCCATACCTCGCCGTCACCAGGAACGAAGACTTCCCCCGCGTCTTCGTGACCCGGAACCCATCCGACCCCGACCTCAAAGGTGCCCGCATCTTCGGGCCGTTCACGAGCGCCGGGGCCCTGCGCGAGGCCGTGCAAATCCTGCAGCGGGTCTTCAAGTTCCGGACCTGCAAACTGGACATCGTGGCCGGGGATCCCAAAAACCGTTTCTTCCGGCCCTGCCTCCTCTACAACATCAACCAGTGCACGGCCCCCTGCGCCGACAAGATCGCCATCGGGCCATACCGCGAAGACGTCGAACGCTTCGTCCAGTTCTTGGGCACCAAACGCAGCCAGATGCTGCGCGACATGCGAGAAGAAATGAAGGCCGCTTCCACCGAGATGCGCTTCGAGCGGGCCGCGGTCCTGCGCGATCAAGTCGTGGCGATCGAAAAGTTGGACAACCGGGCCACCCGCGGCGACGGCTGGCAGCCCGAGACCGAATCGGTGATCGCCGAGCCCGACAAAGCCCTCAAGAGCCTCCAGAAGACGCTGGGGATGGACGAACCCATCCGGTGCATGGAGGCGATCGACATCGCCCACTTGGGCGGCAACGAGACCGTGGGTAGCAAGGTCTGCTTCATCGACGGCAAACCCTTCAAAAGCGAATACCGCCGCTACAAAATCCAAACCGTCGAGAACGACGACTACGCCTCCATCCGCGAGGTCGTCTCACGCCGCTACCGCGAAGCCGGCAGCGGGCAGGAACTCTACCCCGAAGTCATCCTCATCGACGGCGGCCTCGGCCAACTGCACGCCGCAATGGAGGCCTTTGAGTCCCTCGACATCAAACCGCCCATGGTCATCAGTCTGGCCAAGAAAGAAGAGTTGATCTACATCCAGCGGCGTGCCGAGCCGGTCCGGCTGGGCCGCGAAAACGCCGGCCTGCGGCTCTGCCAGGCGATCCGGGACGAGGCCCACCGCTTTGCCCAGCACTACCACCATGTGCTGCGCCGCAAAAAGACGTTCGATGAAAAGTAGTGTGAGCCACGGAGCAACCGGCGCCCCGCCCTAATCATCCGCCGACGGCACGCCGTACGAGTGGTGCGGGGGTCGCTTCGGTCGCGGCGTCGCAAACGGACTTTGCTCCCCCGGACGGAGGCCGGTCGCGGCCACGCGGATATCGGCGTCTTCGCTCATCAGCAGCCCGGCCGCGCCCGCGAGCGGCATCCACCATCGGTCGTCCAGGGCAATCACCCACGGGCTGTTGGCCCGCCACACCAGGCGCGGCGTGCGCACATAATTAAACGCGTTGAGGAGGTGCAGCATCACGACTTCGCCGCTCACCTCAAAGCGCTCAAGGTTCCACAGCGTGCCGCGCAGCCCGAAGCACTCGATCCCCGCGGCCTGCATCAGCACCGGAACCCCGGCGGCTCGGTCGGCGCTCACCGTCTCCCGCCGGGTCTCCAGCGTGAACGTCTGCCCGCGTTCGTTCCTGATCTCGGCCAGAGTCGGCGCATCGCTCCCCGTGGTGCCGCCCGTCAGCATTTCGACTCGTTCGATGCCCAACACATCAACCAGTTTCACATCACCATCGGCCCCGGTCACCTTGAGAAGACGGGGCATCGGCCCCGGCCCGATGCTCTCGGGCGACACGACATCGACCGACATCATCGAGCCCAGATGCAGGCGCAGCGGGACAAAGGGGCGGTGCGCGACCAAGGCATGTAATTCCTGAAGTGTCACCCCATGGCTTCTTTTCATAACGCGAACGGCACGCGTACGGAAACGTGCCGAGCTTGAAGCGTATCGCCCGCAGTTGGTCGGTGGCTCCAAATTCAGCCAAAGATGGTTCCCTGCGGTGGACCTGCAGAAATCCGGGGTTCCTTTTTCCCGACGATCATCACAGTCGACGCGTCCGCGGTGGTCGCCCTACGAAGGGGCTACGGGCATGTGCCTGCCTTGGATGCCATCCTTCGGCTCGACATACAGCAAGACTCAAGCCCTGCCTGAGGAGTTCGGCGTGGACCTTCGGCGAGCCGTAGATCCGCCGACTCGCCTCGTGCACGATTTGTATCTTCTCCGTCGGCGCTTTCCGCCGGGCCTCGCGCTTGCCGACGGGGTGCATGATCCAGTGGTAGTAGCCCGGCCTGTATTGTTTTGACATTTCAAGCGGCCGCGTAACGGACGTGTTCCTCGC
>CAZJXA010000199.1:0-1673 GCA_964549785.1 uncultured Phycisphaeraceae bacterium
GCGATGGTTCCGACTTGTTCGAGTTCGAGGAAGCCGTTGTGGAGGGCGTGCATGACCATCGGAGCGATGAGGGAGCCTCGCCATTCGCGGACAATCGCGAAGGAAACGCCCATGATGGCAACCTGGAGCACGCCAGCGAGGTCGTACGGGTGGATGGCCCCGAAGGCGATGCTGCTGAGGACGACGGCGGCGGCCGGGCCCATGCGGGAGCGGAGGGCGGTGTGAAGCGTGCCGCGGAAGAGGCATTCTTCGACGAAGGGAGCCCACACGACACTGAGGAGGGCGCTGAGGATGATGAGCAGCCAGCTGTTGGCCAGTGGGGTTTCATACATAGGGACGCCGCCCGTAGCTTCGGCGGTGTCGGGGTTCGAAAACAGTTTTTGGATCACGAACCCCACGAGCGACGAGACCGGCCAGCAGGCGACGAAGCCGCCGATACCGACAACGATTTCGCGAACGAAGCCTTCCCCTCGATTGAGGCCCATGTCGTCGGAAAACTCCATTCGCGGAACCCCGCGGAGTCGCGGCCACAGGACGACGGTGGCGCAGCCCCAGACGAGCATTTCGTTGATGACGAGGCCGATGGGCGAGGTTTCTCCGAGCAGCGCGACGGCGAGCATGACGCCGAAGATGAAGATCAGACAGAAGAGCGCGAACGTTTCGTAGTACACCTGGGCGGGGGCGGAAGGGGACTCCACGCGGAACTCGACGGACCCTTTCAGAGCCGAGACGAGCCAGATGGTCAGGACAATGACTCCGCCCAAAAGAAAAATGAGGTTGAGCAGGCCCATCGTCACGAAGAAGGCATTGATCTGATCTCCGCCCGATGCGGCTTCCCACCGAAGCGGGTCGCTGGCTGGCTTCCCAAGGCTGAATGCGAGTTGGGCGAACCACCCGTGTCGTTCGATGACGGCGGCCCTGGCCTCAGGCGTGACGGCCCCTGCAACGGAGGATGGCTGCGCGGCGTACCAGCGGAGCATCCAGTCGATGTCGCCGGCCAAAGCGCCGCCGGGCTCGACCTCGGACTGGAGCGCGCGGAGTCGGTCGATGCCCGCGCGGGGGCCCAAGATCTCGGCGGCGACCAGGGCGACTCGAAAACGATCGACGCGGTTATGGGCGATTTCGTCGAGGAAATCAATAGAATCCACGTCGGCTTCGGAGCCGGTCGCTTGGGGGTTGGAACTTGGCGAGACGCCCTCGTCGGCGAGTTCCTGCCTCAGTTTGATCATCAATTTGGCATTGGTTGTGAGGGAGGCGACGCCGGGGTCCGAGACTTCTTCTTTGGACGCAATGGAGTGGAGGACGCCGGAAAGCGTCGAGTCGGACAGACTGACGAGGAACTGCTGCATGAACACCGTGAGGCCCATGAGGACCACCACGGCGGCGGGCGCGAGGCGCTTGAGCCATCCGTTGGAAGGGTGTTCATCATCAAAGACCGACGGGAGGATTCGCATTCGAGAAGCGCCATGGTGACGATCGGAAAGGGGCGGTCAAGATAGGGACGTTTGGCACGAAGAGCGTGTCCTCACGACCGTCAGATGAGACGCGATGCGCCGAAGGCGATCATGCCGAGGGTGGCGAGAACTCCCATAACGACCCCGAACCACGCCCGACCGCGGCCGAGCAGCCCGGGTTGGCGGGAGGTCTCCCGCAGACCGAGGATGCCGAAGAGG
>CAZJXA010000199.1:1683-6215 GCA_964549785.1 uncultured Phycisphaeraceae bacterium
AGAGGAGTGCAAACGGGCCGAAGATGCCGACGAGCGAAAAAATGCCGAAGTACCCGGCGATGATGCAATATCCGGAGCGACCAACGGGGATGAGCCACCGCAAACCTGCGTCGGGCGCGATCGTCGCCGGCCGGCTGACCATTCCCGGGTATACGGGGGGGGCGGAGGGTGTGACAAGGAGTCCGGCTTGAAGCGCGGTCGCGAGTCGCGGGATACCGCCTGCGGCCGACCAGCGTTCCATTCCGACCGTCCAAACCGGCGTATCGGCGCGAACGGAACCGGTGTGGATGAGGCTGATGAACGACGAGTGGTCGAGCGGCCCGATTTGGTGCGTGCCGATGGCGTAATACCAAGTCGGTTGGCCGGCGGGCGCGATCGATGAAGCGGCAGGCTGTTTGGAATCGGGTGTGGTCATGAACGCATTTCGGATTCGCTGCGGGGTTGGAGCGGGACGGCGTGGTCGGGTGCGAGAAGGATTTCGTCACCCGGGGGCGCGGGCGCGAGATAGTTGGCTTGGGGTTTGCGGTTGGCCGGGCCCGACCAGACGCGCTGCGGGCACTCTGCAGGGACGGTGGAAGGATCGTGCCGCGGGGCGGCCACATCCATGCGGGCGACGATCCGATCGCTGCCGCGACGGTCGGCGGCGAGCGACTCGTCGCGGTTGATAAGAACCCATTTCATCAGGTTGCCAGTCTGCATGATGGCCATCAGACCGATGCCGAAGCAGATGACCAGCCCGATGGCGAAAATACTTCCCAAAGGGCCGAGGACGAATGTGAAGATGCCGCGGCTCACCGTGGGAAGGAAGGTGAATCCCGACGCGAGGCCGATCGTGACGAAAACAAGCGTCCAAGGGAACAGACGGAGTCGGGCGGCGACGGCGTCGTCTTCGGCCCAGTCGCAGAGTCGGGCGAAGTAGATGCAGACGGGACCGAGGCCCAACAGGGCGCCGGACATCAGGATGAGTGAAATGATGTGAATCGCGTTGGCGACTGCGGGGATGGGAGTGAAGTGAGCAACGCCAGCGAGGCCAAAGCCGAAAACCCAGCCGACTTGAGAGAAGCGAGCGGACCACCGGACGAAGGCCCAATCTTGGTGCGGTGGGGCCGGGCGGCAGGCTTGGGCGGGCCGCGGCGAAAGCATCGTCCAGACGGCAAAAAGCCACGCCAGCGAGGCGAGAACGCCGAAAGCGATCGGGGGGAGCAAAGGAAAACCGAACCGAAGGGCGCTCGCGAACCACAGCACCGATGCGGCGAACGGGAGCGTGGCGACGACGAGCGTGACTCCCGCACGGTTGAGGCCTTGAAGGAACCCCACCGGCATCAGAACGATCGACTCGGTGGAGTAGTACGCGGCCTTGGTACGGATGGGCGTGCCGCATTCCGGGCAACGGCCGGGCGCGCGGAGTCCGACGAGGTTGTAGCTGCAGGAAAGACAAAGGCGATCAGGGTCAGCGACTTGAGATTTCATGGAGAGCTCGTTGTTCGGAACACCCTTCAACGGCGGTTTACGACAGAGTTCGCAGAGAATACCCAGAAAGACGCGGACGCGGGTTCAAGGCAACGGCATTCACGCCTGGAGAGCACGGAGCCACGCAGGAAAGAGGTTTCGAAGCAAACCTGATCGCGTTGAAACACCGAGGCGCGAATGAAAACAGGGTTTTCGCAGAGTCACTTTCCGGCGGTCGCGGCGACTACGGCGTTGCGAAAGATCGTGAGCCCGGGCGTGGGCTTGCTTCGCAGCGCGGGCGAAAGGCGCGTCCAGTAGGGGTGGCGCGTCCACTCCAGGAATCGTTCGGGATGAGGCATGAGGCCGAAGATGCGGCCCGTGGGGTCGCATATTCCGGCAATGGCGCGGGCCGACCCGTTGAAGTTGTCGAGATAGGTGAGAGCGATCTGGCCCCGGGCCTCTAACGCATCGAGCACGTCTTCCGAAGCGGCTTGAAAGCGGCCCTCGCCGTGGGCCACGGGCAGAAGCATGATGTCGTGAAGGTCGGGGGATGGTCCGGACTCCGGGGCAAAGGGTTCCGCGAGCCCTTGTGTCCATATACAGACCGAGCGCGGCGGGGTTGCAACGCCCACCCAGCGATCAACGAAGCGGCCGCCGACGTTGTCGGCGAGCGCGACGGTTTGCCTTGGTGCTTGAGCCTCTTGCCAACCATTGTCCGGGCCGGGCAGCAACCCGACCTGCACCAAGACCTGAAAGCCGTTGCAGGCGCCGATCATGGGAACGCCGCGGCGGGCCGCCTCCTGGAGGGCGGGGTAGAGCGACTCACGCACCTTCATGGCCAGAACCCGGCCGGAGGCGATGTCGTCGCCGTAACTGAAACCGCCCGGAAAACCGATCAGGTCGGCACCTTCCAGCAGCGATGGTCGGGCGATAAGGCGATCGATGTGAACGAGTTCCGGGGCGGCACCCGCCATTTGGAAGCCGCGGCACATCTCGGCGTCGCAATTGGTACCGGGTGCTCGGACGACAAGGGCCTTGGGCATAGGTTTTCAAGGGTACGCGGAGTGCAGACGTGGTACGCTTTCGGCCTATGCCCAAGGTCTATCCATTCCGGCCTGTTGTTTACGCGGATCGAACGGACCTCTCGACGGTGGTCGCGCCCCCGTATGACGTATTGGACGCGGCCGGCAGGCAGCGGCTGCTTCAGAAGGACAGCGCGAACATCGTGGGGATCGACCTGCCGCACACGCCCGCGAAAGAGTTGGGGCCGCAGGCGGCGTATGACGGCGCGGGGGTTGCGCTCGCGGCCATGATGGACTCAAAGACCCTCACGCGGCTGCCCTTGCCGACGATGTTCGCGTATCGCCAGACGTTTAAGGACGCCGATGGGCGTACTTCGGTGCAGCGATGCGGGATGGCGTGCTGCATCGAGGCTCAGCCCTTTGGGCCGCGGAAGGGTGGGGGCGTTCTGCCGCACGAGGAGACCTTTAGCGGGCCGAAGGAGGACCGGTTCGCGCTCATGAAGGCGACCAAGGCGCAGTTGTCGCCGATCTTTGGGCTGCACGCGGACGAAGAGGGCAAGGCGACCAAACTCCTGAAGACGGTGATGGGGAAGCGCAAGCCGGATCGGACCGCCAAGACCGATGACGGCACGTTGCACGAGGTGTGGCAGATTCAGGATTCGGCAACTCTGCGGGGGTATGAGGACGCTTTGGAGGGGCAGGATGTTTTCATTGCCGACGGGCACCATCGCTATTCGACCGGCTTGAACTATCTGAAAATGCTGGAGGCGGCGGGAGAAGTGCCGTCGAATCACGCCGCGCGACGGACGATGTTTGTGCTGATCGGGATGAGCGATCCAGGGCTGGTGATCTGGCCGACGCACCGGGTGCTGGGGGGGATGAAGGCGTACACGTTGGACGCATTCCTAACGGCCGCGGCAGAAGACATCCGGATGGAGGAAGTGGCGGGGGGGTTAGCCGAGTTGAACGCCGCGCTGCAATCGGGTTCGCATTTGGGCGAACGGCGCTTCGGGGTTCACGACTTTGCGAGCGGGCGGGGCTTTGTGGGGGTTCCAGCGCACGAGGACCCGCTGGCAGAGCGGTTCCCGGCGAAGCCCCGGGCGTGGCGAGATCTGACGGTGGCGTTCGTCCAGTACGTGATCGTTGAGAAAATTTGCCAATCGAAATTGAACGGCACCGAGCCGGTGCGGTGGGCCTTCCCGCACACGATTGCGGAGGTAGAGGGGATCGGGAAAGGGCTAGAAACCGGCGCAGGGGGCGGGAAGAACTTCGCCCAGGTGGCGATCATCGTGCGCCCCACGCCGCTGGCGGCGGTGAAGGACGTGAGCCGGGCGAATGAACTCATGCCCCAGAAAAGCACGTTCTTCTATCCAAAGTTGGCGACGGGGCTGTTTTTGAATCTGCTGGAGTAGGGGTTGGGTGGCATCGCGGCGCGCGAGGGGCGCATTCATCCCTTCCGAAACCCTTAAAACGATGGCCAAATGAGGTTTACGCGCTAGACACAAGAAACTTGAACACAAGAGGCTTGACTGGACGGGGCGATTCGCTAAACTTCACTCCTGTCTCTGAACAGGGCAACCGCCCGGGCGAGCCGCCCGATCGATGCCGCATCCTTGAAAAGTAAACAGTTGGGAAACCGCACGAGAATGTGCGTTCGTGATACTGGTAAACACCTAGGCTCTCTGATCGGGGCTTTCACGAACGATCCAATAACTTTTCGGCCCGAGGGCCGAGTAAGGTCGATCAGGCAGATGGTTCACAGCCTTTCTGCAGCAGACATTTTCGTGTGCCTTGTCGGTCTTGGACCCCCGTTTGAGACTGGCAGGGAGTGAATGTTCGCAAATCCGTCGACGAGCCGTCGATGGCGGTCGTGGTTGGTGTCAAAGCCAATCCCGGTCGAAGACCGCTCTCGGAGGTGCTTTGCGCCCGCAAGGGTTTGAGGTGTTTTCGAGGGTAACATGGTTAAAACTTCGTTTGAAATTCATCCGCCGCAAGGCGGGTATAACGAAAATCAATTGAAGAGTTTGATCATGGCTCAGATTGAACGCTGGCGGCATGGCT
>CAZJXA010000200.1:0-3941 GCA_964549785.1 uncultured Phycisphaeraceae bacterium
TGGCCCACTTGCATTCCTGTTCGGGCTTTGGTATCGTTCCTTTGTCAGGCCAAGGTTCGGTGTCCTCCCTGACAGGTTCCGTCTCCAAGTGTTTGGAAATGGCTCCTCATCACACCGAGGTTTCGTGGGGTATGGCTTCCGTTCCGGCGGCGGCGTATCCCGATAGTCGGAAAGGGTGTCAGTTATGGCCAGCAACAGCAGCACGATGGAAGTGAAGATGGAGGACAAGCAGAAGAAGGCGGCCCTGGACCGCACGCTGCAGCAGATCGACAAAACCTTCGGCAAGGGCTCGATCATGCGGATGGACGAGGATGCCTACCTCGCGATCCCCGGCATCTCGACGGGTTCAATTTCGCTCGATCTGGCCTTGGGCGGCAAGGGTGTGCCGCGGGGCCGGATCATCGAAATCTTCGGGCCGGAATCCTCCGGCAAAACCACGCTGGCCCTCACCATCGCGTCGAACGCTCAGAGGGACGGCGGAGTAGCGGCCTTCATCGATGCCGAGCACGCCTTGGACCCCTCGTGGGCCCGCAAGATCGGGGTGAACATCGATGAACTGCTGGTGAGCCAGCCGGACTCGGGGGAGCAGGCTCTGGAGATCGTGGAACTGCTCGTCCGTTCCAACGCGGTCGACATTATCGTGATCGACTCGGTAGCGGCCCTCATCCCCCGGGCCGAAATCGAGGGCGAGATGGGCGATGCGCCGATGGGCATGCAGGCCCGCCTCATGAGCCAGGCTATGCGGAAGTTGACGGGCGTCATCGCACGCAGCAACTGCCTCGTGGTCTTCATCAACCAAATCCGCGAGAAAATCGGCGTCATGTTCGGAAGCCCCGAAACCACCACCGGTGGCCGGGCCCTCAAGTTCTACTCCTCCGTCCGCATCGATATCCGCCGCACCGGCGCGATCAAGGAAGGCGATGTCACCACCGGCAGCCGCACTCGGGCCCGCGTCGTCAAGAACAAGGTCGCTCCCCCCTTCCGCGACGCCGAGTTCGACATCATGTACAACGAGGGCATCTCCGCCTCCGGAGACCTCATCGACCTCGCCGTCGATACCAAGGTGGTCGCCAAGTCGGGCGCGTGGTTCAGTTACGGCGAAATCCGCATCGGCCAGGGCCGCGAAACGGCCAAGCAGTTCCTGAAGGACAACCCGGAGTTGTTCACCGAAATCCGCAACAAGGTGCTGGCGATCAAGGTGGTGCAGCCGCAGAAGGCGGGCGCTCCCGAAGCGGGCGAAGAGGATGATGAAGCCGAACCGGAATAAACGCGTGGTCGCGAGACGGTCACGCTAAGGCGTGTTTCTCTACGGTTTAACCACGGCCCACGGACCCCAACGGGCCCGTGGGCCGGTTTTTATCTCGGGCCGGCAGAGTGCCCCGAGCGACCACCCCTGGCAACGATCCCGGTTTCCGAAACACGCCGCCGTGTCTCCGCACTATCTGCTCACCGACTTCCTTCGCCGCTTCGGCACCTTCGTCGTCAGCAGCGACGAGAACGAGCCGTCGCGGTACTGCGATGCCGGGTCGCCCGGCAGCCCCGCCGGATCGCGCGAATTGGTCGCAACGATGTGCAGTTCGGGGCTCGCCGTCACCCAGTCGATCATCGCCTGATTCTCCTCCGATTCCATCGAGCAGGTGGTGTACAGCAGGCACCCCTCGGGCTTGAGCAGCCGCAGCGAGTCCACCAGAATCGTCCGCTGGGTGTCCACCATGCGCAGCAACTGAGATTGATCAAACCGATACTTCGCCTCGGGCCGGCGCGCCAGCACACCCGTATTGGTACACGGAACGTCCAGGAGAACCAGGTTCGCCGTGCTCGTGTACATCTTCATCAGGTCGTACGGCTGCACCACCCGAACCCGCGGCATCTTCGCCGAGGTTTCCTGAAGCCGGGCAAAGCGCCGCGGATCCGTATCGGTGACAACGATCCGGGCCGCCGGGAACGCCGCCGCCAACTGGCGGGTCTTGGTGCCCTGCCCGGCGCACGCATCGATGATGAGGTCGGGCGGGGCGTTCGGCCAATTCCGAACGGCGTCGATGATGGCGGCGGTCGACGATGAATCCTGCGGCCAGGCATCGGGGTTGGCGTTCAAGAACGCGGCCAGCGCAGCCCGATCGCCCGAAAAGACAAAGTGGTTCGGCTCATCGTGCGGGGTCAGGCCATCACCCGTGAGCACACGCCCCGCGCTCGAATACACCACCGTCGGCGGCGCCGCCAGGCTGTGGAGCGCCAAGGCCCGGGCCCGGTCAATCCCGAAGGCGTTCACCCAGCGTTCCAGCAGCGGCTTGCCGTGACTGGTCGCCACGCCCAGGCGGGCCAGCGCGTCCTCCGGAAGTTCAATATCCACCAACTGAAGCGCCCGCCCGTCAGAGAGCGGCAGCGCGGTGCGCGAGTCGTTCCACGAGTCCTGATAGTGCTTGGGCGGTATCACCGCCGCCGAATCACCCGGGAACACCATGTCGGCGATGCGGCGAAGGACGGCGTTCACAATCCCGGCCGCCCCCTCGCGAATCCGAACTTTGGCCCACTTGACCGCCTCATCGATCGCGGCGTGCGGCGGCACGCGATCAAGAAAGAGCAACTGAGCGGCCGCGGTGAGCAGAATCCCTTTGAGGGCCGGCTCGACGCTGTTCCCGGAGTCGCGGAGCCGCTGGTTGATGATCCAAACCAGCGTCAGCCAACGCTCGATCGCCGCGTCATAGATCGCGTGCGCAAAGGCGGCGTCGCGGTCGGAAAGGCCGCTCGTGTCGAGCGGCGACAGGTCCAGAACCGGGAATAACTCCGCTTGTGCCGTCAATCGCTGGGCGACACAGTCGCGGGCCGGATCGAGCCGGTCGGGCGGGCCAACCGGGCGGCGGCTCACGGTCGAAGGCGGCCGAGAGGGGCCGCCCGACGTCGGTCCGGCGCGGGATCGGGGGTCGGAGCCGCGCCCCCGGGGCTCGGCGCCGCCGCGGGAGGGCTTCCGGGGGTATCGTGGTTGGTTGTTCAAGCGAAAGTTTAGCGCGGCGAAGGGCGGCGACGTCGGGCTCGTGGGCCAGGCCGGTGAATGAGACCGGCGCCGGGTGCGGCCGGTGCCCGCCAAGCCCCGACGCAACGTGCTCGCCCGGCTCCGTATCCGCAAAAAATTGATGGTCTTGCACACCGCCTTTTCCCTCGGACTCGCGGCCATCCTGCTGGTCACCTTGAAACCTTCACTCGATGAAATTGTCGAGCGTTCCGAGATCAACGAGGCCAAGGCCCTGTTGGATGCGATGCTGCCGACGCTGGATCCGGCTGCCCTCGAAGGATCGGTCGAGGTCCGCCCCGGTGTCCAGATGCGCGTGGGAGCTGCGTCAGCACTCGGGCTAGGGACCGCGTCGGCCTCGGAAGCCTCGGCGGTGCCGGGCCGGTCGATCGAGGCCCTGCGGACGGCCGGGGAGCGGGTGGCCGTGGCGTTTGTGCCGCGGGCTTCCGGAGAGCCGGTGTACGTCGCGATGAGCGTCCGGATCGACGAGGCCCGGGCCGCGGTGTGGCGGCTCTACGGCGTGCTGACCGCGGCCCTGCTGGCGGTGTACGCGTTGGTGGCGTTGTCGCTCGAAACCATGGTGCTGCCCTCGACGGTCTACGCCCCGATCCGCAGGTTGCTGGAGGCGGATCGTGCGGTGCAGGAGGGCCGCGCGACCGAAGAACTGATCGGCGACGAGGACATCCCGGAGGACGAACTGGGTGAGATCATGCGGTCCCGCAACGGCGCGGTCGTCAAGTTGCGCGAGCAGGAGGCCGCACTCTCCGAGGTGGTCAAGAAGTTGGCCGAGGTGGCGGACGACCTGCGAAAAAAGAATCACCTGCTCGAAACGGCCAAGCGAAACTTGGCAGACGCCGACCGACTGGCGAGCCTGGGGATGATGTCGGCCGGCATCGCCCACGAACTCAACACACCGCTGGCGGTGCTCAAAGGC
>CAZJXA010000200.1:3951-6191 GCA_964549785.1 uncultured Phycisphaeraceae bacterium
CAAGCTCTTCCCCGATTCGCCCAAATACAAGGATTCGGCCGGCAACACCGACAAGGCGTCGGCGGCATTGATGGTGCGCGTGGTGCGGAGGCTCGAGCGGCTGGGGGAGAGTTTGCTGGACTTCGCGCGGGTGCGTCCGCCCTTGTCCGTCCGCTCGGATGTGCGAGAACTCGTGAGCGAAGCCATCACGCTCGTCCGGCTCGACCGCGAACAAACCGCGGCGATCGAGAGCCGCATCGCCGAGCCCTTGTTCGTCTCGTGCGACGCCGATCGAATGGTGCAGGTCTTTGTGAATCTGTTGCGCAACGCGATGGAAGCGGCGGGGTCGGCCCGGGGTGCGCTGGTCGTGGTGGACGCCGGAGTGACCGAGCGCGACGGGCACCGGCAAGCCGTGATCTCGATCGCGGACAACGGGAAGGGGATCGATGCGGCCGCTCTCCCACGCCTCTTTGAGCCGTTCTTTTCCACCCGCCTCGATGCCCGTGGCACCGGTCTAGGGCTGGCCGTTGCCGAAGGAATCGTGCGGGAACACGGCGGGATGATCGCCGCCGGGAACCGGACGGATGCCCGCGGCGCGGTGTTCGAGGTCTTGCTGCCGATGGATATGCCGTCGCAGATCGTGGAAGCGGAAGGGGTGACGGCGTGACCAACGAAGCGAAAGAAGCGGCCGACCGAAGCGGCTGGGATGGTCCGGCCCTCTCGATCATCTCGCTCGACGACGACGACGATTTTCGGCAGTACATCCGGGCCGTGCTGGAAGGCGACGGGCACGATGTGCGGGTGTGCGCCACGCCCGCCGAGTTGTACGGAGCCTGCGAAAGCCACCTGCCCGAGGTCGTATTGCTCGACATCAAAATGGGTCGGCACAGCGGGGAGGAGACGCTGGCGGAAATCCGCAAACGCTGGCCGAAGTTGTGCGTCATCGTGGTGACGGGCTTCCCATCAATGGACAGCATGCGGCAGACCTTCCGTCAGGACGTCTTTGACTACCTCGCCAAGCCGTTCTCACTGGCGGAACTGCGGGGGTCCTTGGCCCAGGCGGTCGCCCGGCTGGGTCTGGGGCAGCGACCGCAAGACCGGCTGCGAGCCGAGTTGGGCCGATTGATCCGCATGGCCCGCACCGAAAAGGGCTGGACCCTCAAGGAACTCTCCGAAGCCTCCCAGATGAGCGTGAGCCAGTTGAGTTCGATCGAACGGGGGGCCCACCTCCCCAGTGTCGAATCGCTGGTGACGATCGCCGCAAGCCTCGGGCAGAAGCCGTCACACTGGATGGAAGAGGCCGGGCTGTAGGGTGGCAGAAGCCGTGAAATGCCACAACGTGCGGGTTGCAGGTTCCACTACGAGCAGGAGCCATGACCAAAACAGATCTTGTAAAACTCGTTCGTTCACTGTCAATAAGCCGCGGTTACGCTGCTCGCTCGAGCGGCGTCTCGTGCCGTGGCGAAGTCCTTACTCGCACCATTTGTATTCAGAAAAGTCGTTGGGGAAGCGGCCTTTACGTAAACTTCGGCGTTGTGCGCAACTTGGCTTTATCCGATGCTCCGACGGCGAATATGACCGACTCGATACCGCTTTGATGACGCCGCCAATCGAATGGCTCCGGAGATGGGCAGGTTCAGCCATTCGGGTACATCAGGCTGAGGGCCGACGGGGAGATGACGGACTGCTTCACCGGAACCTTTGCGTGGTTGAGCGCAAAGTCGAGGCAGGCTTCAGCCCGGCGGGCGTAGCGAAAAGGACCGGCGGTGAGGCGGGGCATGCGGCGGGTGTGCCCTGCCGCGAACGGAATTTTGAAGCCGTCGGGGTGGGTGTTGGGAAGCCCGTGAACGGAGTACGTTCAAAAGTTGTGGTATTTGCGTTGTTCGCCATCGGTGATGACGGGCGACCCCGTCGCCTCGAAGCGGGCGATGGTGTCGCGGATGGCATCCTCAAAGAGCATTGAGGGCCGGATCGGCGGGGTCTTTGCAGCCGACGGCGTCGACCAAAGCCTGGGGCTTTGGGATGCTACCGATGGGTTCTGTGGGGAGTTGGATGGTCATCTTGGTGTGAGGGAAAGTGACGGGTGATCGAGAGACAGGCGAAAGCGCGGGCTCAGGGGATTATTGAAGGTCGGCACTGAGGACGTCGGCGCGGAGAACGTTGGGGCTGAGAAGGCGGGAGAGGGAGGGGGGCAAGATGCGCGGGCGGGGCAAGGTGCGCAACTTGGGGGATACCTTTGCGCACCTTGATTTTGGGGTGTT
>CAZJXA010000201.1:0-6175 GCA_964549785.1 uncultured Phycisphaeraceae bacterium
GGCTTGAGTTGAAGGGGTTGTTGCAACGGCCGAACGCGAGTTTGGGCCCGGCTGTTGATGGTGCTCGGCGGCTTGGGCCAGGGCGTCGTCGGCGGTATCGAGATTCGCGTCCGCGCGTTCGCGAAGCTCGTCTGAGGGGACGCTACCGACGGTGCGTTCGTGTGGGACGCCGGATCCGCCTAAGGCCTTAGCCGCGGGCTTGGAGGTGCGGAGGATGGTGGAGGCGAGTCGGAGGGACTCGGTGGACGTCGGGTCGCGCTGGATTTTGTGAAGGATGGCGACGGTGGAGGCATGCTTCGCCTGAGCGGCGAGGAGTTCGGCACGGAGGGCGAGGATGGATCGGAGTTGGGTGACAAGCGGTTTGGATTCGGGTTCTTCGAGGAGTTCGATGAGGCGGAACAGGGGGAGTTTGTGCTGGGTAGCGAGGTCGGTAAGTGCGAAATCGGGGAAGAGGCAGACGCCGGCGATGACGGCCTCGCGCATGTTGCGGACGATGTGGAAGGGCTCGGACTGGGCGGGGGCTTGTACTGCTGGGGTGACTGTGGGCGTGGTTTGAGTGTTGGCGTTCATGCCGGGAAGGTACCGGGAAATTGAAGTGATGGGAAGCCTGAAGTTCGGAGATTGTTCGGCGGACTGACAGGACGTTGTCAGCGGGAATCGTGTCGCGGCGAGGCTGGCTCGTACTTCAGTGGTTTCTGCTGGCTGGGTCGGGCGGTGTGGTGGGCAACCTTTCGCACCGCAATCCGTACGGACACACTGACACACACCTCTGTGTGACTGGCTCGCGGCGATTCTGCCCGCGCACTAAGGGTTGATGCTCGATAAACCGATTGGCAAACAGGGACACGGTGAAGGCGCTGTGTCGGACGTAAATAGGAACTCTCGCATGTCTATCAAGTCGTTTTTGACCTTGGTTGCGACGTTGGCGTTCGGGGCGGTCGTTCCGGCACTGGGAATGGTTTCGCCGTCGTCTGCCGAGACCTTGTCCGTGGAGACGGCGTCGTTGGAGACGGAGGTGTTGGAGGTGAGTCCGGAATCATCCTCGCCTCGGAATTGGCACGTTCCGCCGTTCGCGGCGTGCTTTCATGCGGAGTTTCCACCGCCGTTAGAGGTGATCGCGGCCGTGAACGAGGCGATGATGGCGGTTCAGCCCGCGTTTAACGCGCAGGATCGGTGGACGGGGTTTGCGGGAGAGCCGATTACGCTGACGTGGAGTTTTGTGCCGGACGGGCTTTCGATTCCGTCGAACGGGGGATTCGACAACGGGGGGAATGCGGGGGCCAGCAATTTGTTCAGTCGGATGGACACGCTGTTCGGCGCGGCGAACCGGGCGGTGTGGATTGCGCAGTTCGAGGCGTCCTTTGCGCGATGGTCGTTCGTGTCGGGGATCACTTTCCAGCGGGTTCAGAACGGGGCGAACGCGTGGGACGATGGGGCGGTGTGGGGGAGCGGCGGCGCGGCGAACCGGGGCCAGATCCGGATTTCGATGCGGAATGTCGACGGTGGCAACGGGATTCTTGCGTATAACAACCTACCCGACAACGGCGATATGGTGATCGACTCGTCCGAGGGATGGGGTTCGGCGTCGGGGACCTACCGGTTTCTGCGAAACACCGTGATGCACGAGCTCGGGCATGGGCTGGGGTTCCTTCACGTGTGCCCGGGCGACGGGACGAAGTTGATGGAGCCTTTGCTCAACACCGGGTTTGATGGGCCGCGGCAGGACGAGGTTCGGGGGGTGCAGTTCTTCTACGGCGATCCGAATGAACCGAACAACGCCTTCGGGACCGCGACGCTGGGCGGCGCGTTGACGCCCGGCACCACGGTGAACTTGGGGACGATCACGGGCGCGAGCATACCGGGAGCGGCGAACCTGTCGATTGACGACGATGGGGACGTGGACTGGTACCGGTTCTCGGTTGATGCGCCGCAGCTATTAACGGTGACGGTGACCCCGGTGGGGACATCCTATTTGGACCTCAATCAGAACGCCAACGGCTCGTGCCAGACATCGGGCACGGCGTTGAATGCGCTGGCCACGGCGAATCTGAGACTCGATATCTATAACAGCAACGGATCGTCGTTGTGGCGATCGGTGGACCTGACGGCGGCCGGGGTGGCGGAGACGGTGTCGGGCGTGTTGGTGAGCCCGTCCGGGAACTTCCATGTGCGGGTGAGCGAGACGGGCACACCGACCGAGACACAGTTGTACCGGCTTGCGGTTCTGGCCCAGACGACGTTGATCACGGTGAACGCGACCGACGGGACATTTTCCGGAGGAGTGCGGGTGAGTTGGACGGCGATCCCTGACGCCACCAACTACGAGTTGCGGCGCAACACCGTCAACTCGGTGGTCGGGACGGCCCTTATCTACAGCGGAACGACTCCGTTGTTTGACGATCTGAGCGCGACCCCTGGCGTGACGTACTACTACTTTGTGCGGGCCCAGCAGACCGGCAGCACGGCGTTCCGAGATCTTGCGGCGACTGGCGAGGCGGGGTTTGCTCCGCTTCCGCCGAACAACCCGCCGGTAGCGAATGCCGGGCCTGACCAAACCGTGACGGATATCGACAACAGCGGGACCGAGAGCGTGACGCTGGACGGATCTCTGAGCAGCGATTCGGACGGCACCATCGCGAACTATCGGTGGGTGGAGGGTGCGACCGAGTTGGCGAACGGCCCTTCGAGCACTGCGGTGGTCGCATTGGGATTGGGTGTTCACACGATCACGCTGACCGTGACCGACGACGACATGTCGACGGCAACGGACACTGTGGTGGTGGCGGTGAACGAGGGCGCACCGCCGGCCTGCATCTCGGACTGGGATGGAGACGGTGACAGCGACTCGGATGACATCGTGTTGTTCTTCGACGACTGGGACCAAGGCGAGGGCGATGCCGATGGCGACGGTGACTCCGACAGCGACGACATCGGCGTGTACTTCGCCGCGTTCGAGGCGGGGTGCTGAGAGCGGCCTGCGGGAGGGCGCGGAGCGGCCTCCCCCGCCGGCCGTGGGACCATCGCTTGCGGGATGACTCGCTTGCCGGATGATGGGGCCACGGGTGTCGGAAAGGTCGTCGGCGCGAATTCACGACGGCCCGATTGGGCCAAATAGGACCAGAGGTTGCGCCCATAGGTTGATCTCGGAACCGCAAAAAGGCAGCCGGGCCGCATCGCGGCCCGGCTACCTGAGACAACTGTCCTGCACTGTTGGGTTAGCCGTTCCGGCGGCGGGCGGTACCAAAGAGCCCGGCGGCGAGCAACCCGCCGGCCACGCTTGGCGCCGGCACGACGGTGAGGCCGGCGTTGGAAGCATCGGGGGCGAAATCGCTGACTGCGGTGTTTCCTACCACGGTTGAGACGCGCGGCCAGAGGTTGAAGGTGTAATCGGTCGCCGCAAAGCCTCGGGTGGGGAAGAGCGAAAGCGGGAGGGCGATCGACGAGATTGTGTTACCGGAGATCAGCACTGAGTTGGCGGGGAGGGGAGTATTGACACCGCCGACGATATCGTTGACTTGGGCCGAGCCGTCGGGACGTAAGAGAAGGACGAGATCGAAACTGACTCCCGCTCCGATGGAGGGCGTTCCGGTGACGAAGCGCTCGGTGCCTTCCCCGCGATTAAAACCGAAGACGTAGAAGGCACCTGGGGTGGTGCCGACGCTGCCGCCGAGGGTGGTGGTAACGGAGAGCGTGTTATTAACGTTATCGAGAAAGGCTTCGGTCGTGAGGACGTCGAGGTCGGCTCCGAGCGGGCCGGCATAGGTCGGGAGGAAGTCGTTGGGGGTGTCAACGACGGTTGCCGCGAAGGCGGGGAGCGTGAGGCCGAGTGCGGCGAGAGCGAGGGCGCGGGAACGAATCATAACGTTTCTTCCTTTCACTTCGGGACGGGGTGTGCGGGCGCTGGGACGGAAAACAAACCGCCCCCGGCTGAGGACGTGGGCAAAGGACGACACCGGAGCCGCGCGCGATCACAGGCGCGTGGACTGGCCGGTACGGGTTGAGGGAACTTGATGGGTGTCATTGACGCCCTGTGGACGTCGGCCTCTCTTCACGGCAGAATGTCAGGTGTGGGCAAGGCCTTGCGGGAATTTGGGAATTTTATCGGCTGCGTGGGTGGGACCGGCGGTTTTGGCGGACGGTCCGTCAGTGGGAGGCGGCACGGGGTGCCGCCGGATATTGGAAGAAGCGGGGGGCATTGAGACATTGAGCAATCGGGCAACGGGGCGTCAATCTCCGGCCATGGCTCTATGATGAGTTCGTTCGTGCTACCGACACCACAACAACTTAAAGACCGTGTTTCCAGACTGATTTCGACCGATTCGCGCCGGTTAGGAGGAACGCTGGAGGGGTTGCGGCGGCGCGCTCCGGTGGATGTGGAACGGGCGGTTGGCGATCTGCTGCGCGAGGTCGAGAGCGCGGAGGCCCGGCTGCGAGCGCGGCGAGCGAGTGTGCCTCAGACGTCGTACCCGCCGGACCTGCCAGTATCTCAGCGGCGCGAGGACATCGCGCGGGCGATTGCGGACCATCAGGTGGTGGTCGTGTGCGGGGAGACGGGGTCGGGGAAGACGACGCAGTTGCCGAAGATCTGCCTGGATTTGGGGAGGGGCGTGCGCGGGCTGATCGGGCACACGCAGCCCCGGCGGATCGCGGCGACGAGCGTGGCGGCGCGGATCGCGGATGAACTGCGGGTGCCGGTCGGGCGGCAAGTGGGATTCAAGATCCGGTTCGGGGACAAGACGTCGGCGGAGACGCTGGTCAAGTTGATGACGGACGGCATTCTGCTGGCCGAGACGCAGAATGACCGGATGCTGGAGGCGTATGACACGATCATCATCGACGAGGCCCACGAGCGGAGTCTGAATATCGATTTTCTGATGGGGTATCTGCGGACGATTCTGCCCAGGCGGCCGGACCTGCGGGTGATCATCACGTCGGCGACCATTGATCCGGATCGGTTTGCGAGCCACTTCACCATCCAAGGGCGGCGGCCGCCGGTGGTGATGGTTTCGGGGCGGGCGCACCCGGTGGAGGTGGTGTATCGCCCGCTGCCGGAAGCGACGCTGGAGGATCGGGATTGGAGCCTGCACGACCACGTGAAGGCGGCGATCTCGGAAGCGGCCCACACGGTGGACGGGGACATTCTGGTGTTCTTGCCGGGGGAACGGGAGATTCGGGAGGTGGCGGAGGACTTGTCGGCCGCGCCGCCGACCGGGAACGAGCGATGGGCGGTGTTGCCGCTCTTTTCGCGGCTTTCTTCGGCGGATCAGATGCGGGTGTTTCAGCCGTTTGGTGGGCGGCGGGTGGTGCTGTCGACGAACGTCGCGGAGACCTCGGTGACGGTGCCGGGGATTCGGGCGGTGGTGGATGCGGGGGTGGCACGGATCAAGCGGTACAGCCCGCGGACGAAGGTGACGCGGCTTGAGATTGAGTCGATCTCGCGGGCGTCGGCGGACCAGCGGAAAGGGCGGGCGGGCCGGATTGCACCGGGCGTGTGCTACCGGCTGTTTTCGGAGGATGATTACAAGGCGCGGGCGGAGTACACCGATCCGGAGATTGTGCGATCGAACCTCGCGGCGGTGATCCTGCGGATGAAGGCGCTGCACCTGGGGGCGGTCGAGGATTTCCCGTTTGTGGAGTCGCCGGATTCGCGGATGATCAAGGACGGGTACGAAACGCTGTTGGAATTGGGGGCGGTGGATGAAAAGAACGAGTTGACGGCGAACGGGAAGCGGCTTGCGAAGTTGCCGATTGACCCGAGGATCGGGCGGATGATTCTGTCGGCCCAGGACGAAAACTGTTTGAGCGAGGGGCTGATCATCGCGGCGGCGTTGTCGGTGCAGGACCCGCGCGAGCGGCCGATGGACGAGCAGGACAAAGCGGACATGGCGCACCGGGCGTTCCGGCACGAGTCGTCGGACTTTCTGTCGCTGCTGAAGTTGTGGGAGTATTTTCAGGACGCGAAGAAGGTGCTCTCGGGGAGCCGGTTGCGTCGGATGTGCAAGGACGGGTACTTGTCGTTCATGCGGCTGCGCGAGTGGGACGAGGTGCACGCGCAGTTGACTGGCCTGGTGAGCGAGATGGGGATGAGGCCGTCCGGGAAGGCGGTGCCAAAGGACGAGGGGGACCGGGCCGACGCGGTGCATCGGGCGGTGTTGGCGGGGCTGCTAGGGAATAT
>CAZJXA010000202.1:0-6167 GCA_964549785.1 uncultured Phycisphaeraceae bacterium
CCCTCGCGCCGCACAAACCGCCGGGGGCCAACGGGCCCGGAACCGCGATCTTGCGATGCGGCGGCTTGTTCCGCCTGCGTATTGCCGATGAGCACGCTGCCCAAGGATGCGCCGGAAGCGTCGAACAGGGAGACCCGCACCGACTTGGAGCCCGGCTTCTCAACATCGTCCACACCGATCCGCGCGTACAGGTCCGGCTTCGAGGTCTTCTCTTCCAACACTTCCGCGTTCGCGAGCGCTCCGAGAAGTTCGCGGACCGCGTTCCCATCGGCGGGATAATTCGCTTTGCTCGCAATCAACCACCCCGCACCGTCGGCCGACTTCGCGAGGTCCACGGTGGCCGTGGAAGACCGCACCGTTACCCGGGTGACGTCCTTCGCGCGGTCCTTGAGACCGGAAAGGAGCGGACCCACGCCAGAGCTGCGGTACGCACCGGCGCCATCGGGGGAGTTCGGACCCGTGGGGCTCGGGGTCGAAGGTCTTGCCGGGCCTAACGTCGATGCGATGTAACCGCCGATCACCGCGATCCCCGCCACCGCCGCCAAAATCGCCAAATGGCTCTTCTTCATATCTCGACCCGGTCCCTTTTCTCTCGCGGGGACGTTCCATTTCGCCCCGTCTCACGTACTTCCCCGCCACGCGGCCGACTCAAAGCCGATCCGATCACCCCGCCCCACTCACTCGGGAGCCTTGGGGTTGAGGCGGTCAACAGTCCGCCTCCGCCGCGACGCCCGGTACCCCGCCAGCATGAGAGCACCCGCCGCCACCAGCACCGGCATCGCCCCGATGTTCAGCAGCTTCAGACGCGTTCCCAGCGACTCGATGTCGCGATTGAGATTCAACTGGACGCCCCGCAATTCTTTCCGGGTGCTCACCAATTCGGCTTGGAACTTCTCTACTTCCGCCTCCTGCTCGGGCGACAGGACAATCGCGTCGGGCGAATCCCCCCGCGCGGCCTGCAGTTCGCGAATCTTCGACTGGGTGTCCGCCAGTTTGGTTTGCAGCAGTTGCTGCTGCGTGAGATAGACGGCCTCCGCATCGCGCCGCATCCGTTCGACCAGCGTAAACGGGCGGGCCGCGACGTCGCGGGCTCGGATGCCGATCAGGTCCGACGAGCCCGAAAGGTTGTCGAGGGCGTTGGCCGCGAAGTCCCCGTTGTCGGCGAACTTCCGATACCCGACGATCTGCCCGAAGAAATTCTCCGGCCGGCTCCAGAAGGTGTCCGCGAGGCAGTCCACATCGGCCACCACGATCACGTTGATCGGTCCTGTGCTCTCGGAAGAGTGGGACGCGTCCTCAGTCATCGCGGGCGGTGGCGCTTCCCCCTCGGTGGGCACCACCACGGGCTTGCCCGCCGGGAACGCCGACTTCACCGTCCCGGTGACCCGCGCGGCGAGAGTCAATTTCTCGTTGCCGCTCACGAACGACGCCATCAGCGTCTTGGGGTCGGGTTGCAGCCCGATCGCCGTCGTGGAGATCAACATCGAGTCGGTGCCCGTGGTCACGAGCGGGTCGAGTTCCACTCCCGGGGCCGAATTCGTCGCGCCGCCCTTGGCGGCCCCGGCCGTCGACTCCGGCGATGGCGGCCCCGCATCGGCGCCGGGCACCTCCGCCAAGACCGGTGCCTTCTTCCGCAGCACGCCGCTGGTGGCGAACGTCAGACGTGACAGTTGCCCCGTCACCGCGTCGCCCCGATCGATGGTTTTTTCACCCAGTTGCATCCACGCGACGTACGGCACCGCCTCGCGCGTCTGCCCTGGGAGCGTGACCCGTACCGCCGCCTCGCGATCGGCGGCGAGCCGATCGGGCACCACCTCGATTCCCCAGACATCAAACAGCTTCGTGAGCTCGCTGTTCCGCGGCTCGCCCGCGGCCATCTGATTCCTGGGGTCGGCCGCCTCGTCGCTCTCGCACAGCGGATCCACGAAAATCAGAGCCCGCCCACCCTTCACAATGAACTGATCGACGGCGTACAGCGACCCTTCCGAAAGCCCCTTGGGATGAACGATCCAGAGAACGCCGATGTCGTCGGGAATGGTCGCCGGGTCCGCCCCCAAGGGCCGAACCTCGAACAACCCCTGCATCTCACTCATGATCCGCCATGGCTCCGTCTGGCTCGGCTGACGGGTGCGGGGGTCCATCGCGAAGCCGCCGACCATCGGGAGCGGCGTTATCAAGCCGATGATGGGCTTGGTGGGGCTCGCCAACGAATAGATCAGGCGGCTGAGGTCGTATTCGAGAAACGATTCCTTCTGAGGATCGAAGATCGGGATGGTCTCGCGGGTGTCGATGCTGTTGGAGCCCGCCAGGCCGAAGTAAAGGTTCTCGCCCGCAGCACCGGCCGGGAGCCCGGTCAATCCGGCCGCGAGCGCGGCGTCTTCTTCATCCGAGAACGGCTCAGGCTCCACCACCTTCAGCCGGATCTTGCCGTTGGAGGCCCGGGCGTATTCCTCCAGCATCTCGCGCACACGCGTGCCGTAAGCGGAAAACGTCGGCGACCCCTGGGCCAACTTCCGCGAGAAATAAAACGTGAGGTCGATGGGCTCGTCGGGCAGCCGGGCGACCGAGCGTGAGCCCTTGGTCAGCGTAAAAAGCCGTCCCTCGGTCGCGTCGATGCGGGCGCTGCGCAGCCCGGCCCCGGCGATCATGTTGACCGCCACGAACGTCACCCCGATCAACCCGATTGCGCCCAGCGTCGCCAGTTTGCTGTTCATATCGCCCTTCGACTTCCCGTAACTTCTCGTCCCCGCCCGTGACTTCCCGTTCCTACGCCCTCCGGGCGTCCAGCACGATCGCATTAATTGCCAGCGCTGCGGCGATCAACGTTCCGAAGAAGACCAGATCTCGCAGATCGATCACGCCCTTGCCGATCATGTCGAACCGCGTCAGAAAACTGAACGAGGCGACCGTGTCCACCACCGCCGCGGGCAGCCAACCCCGCACGGCGTCCAGCACCGGGGCGTGCCCGGCGAGCAGGAACAGAAAGCACACGACCACGGTGACGATGAACGCTATCACCTGCGTGCGCGTCGCCGCCGAAACCGCCGCCCCGATCGCCAAAAACGCCCCCGCCATCAAACCCGAGCCGATGTACCCGCTCAAGACCGCGCCGTTGTCCGGGTCTCCGAGCACATTCGCGGTGATCCAGATCGGGAACGTCAGCGCCAGCGCGATCAGCGTGAACGCCCACGCCGCCAAAAACTTCCCCACCACCGCCCCCAGCTTCGAGATCGGCAGCGTCATCAGCAGTTCGGTCGTCCCGCTGCGATGCTCCTCGGCCCACAGCCGCATCGAGAGGGCGGGTACCAGAAAGAGATACAGCCACGGGTGGAAGTTAAAGAACGTGCGCAGATCGGCCTGCCCCGCCTCAAAGAACCCGCCCAACTGGAACGTGAAAACCCCCGTCAACACCAGAAAAATCACGATGAACACATACGCGACGGGCGTGACGAAGTATCCGCCCAGCTCGCGTCGAAAGACCGGCCAGCACCCTCGCATCACTGCACTCCCTCCGTCGCGCGGTCGTGTGTCCGATCCTTCGTCCCTTCGCCCTCTCGTCCGCCCGTGAGAACCCGGAACACATCATCCAGACGCCCCGATTCCACCCGCATGTGGTCCACCTGCCACCCTCTGGCCTTCACCAGGTTCGAAATCTCGGCCGCCACGCTCCGCCCGGTGGAGGGGATCACCGTGCACCGAACTTGCACCGCTCCGCCAACGCCACCAGCCGAACCCCCACCGCTCCGCACGCTCCCGCCGTCCTCCACATCGCGCACCCCCGGGAGGCGCCGTAATTCATCAAACACCATCGTCCCCGGCGGCGGCGAGAGCGCCAGGCTCACGGCGTTGTGATACCGGCTCTTCGCCAGCATCTCCAGCGGTGTGGTGTCCGCGACGATCCGCCCCTGGGCGATCACCACCACCCGGGTGCACACCGCCTCGACCTCTTCCAGAATGTGCGTGCTCAACACAATCGCCTTGTTCGCTTGCGACGCCATCTCACGAATCAAACCCCGCACCTCGTGCTTCTGGTTGGGATCCAGTCCGTCCGTGGGTTCGTCCAGAATCAATACGTCTGGTTCGTGCATGATGGCCTGCGCCAGACCCACCCGCCGTTTGAACCCCTTGCTCAGCGTATCGATCGGCTGCCGCATCACGCCGCCCAGGTTGGTGCGCCCCACCGCCCGCTCGATCGCGCGCTTCCGGGCATCCCCCTTCAGCCGGCGGCAGTCCGCGACAAAGCCCAAAAAAGCCTCCGGCGTCATGTCCGAGTAGAGCGGAGCACCCTCGGGAAGATACCCCACACGTTCCTTGACCTTCAGCGGGCTTTCGACCACGTCGTGCCCGCACACCACCGCTTGCCCCGACGTCGGCGGCAAAAAGCCTGTCACCATCTTCATGGTCGTGCTCTTGCCCGCGCCGTTAGGTCCGAGGAACCCCAATACCTCCCCGGCGCTCACCGAAAAGGTCAGCCCGTCGACCGCCAGAATCCCCCCCGACGATTCGCTCCCGAATCGTTTGCACAATTTGCGTAGTTCGATCAGCGGCTGACTCATCGTGAAATCTCGCTTGCGACCCTTCGACGCCCGGTCCACCGGACATACACCCTACGCCGACTCATTTCATAGCCGTGACAACCCTACTCCTCAAATCGTCGCCCCGCACCGCCCAGCCCGCCTAACCCGCCCAAGCCGAACACCGCACTTGATTAACACTCTAATCCGCTGGTGAAGCGGATGCGCACTTTCGACGCTTCCCGCTGGTGCCCGGCCGCGATTTCCGCGGCGGCTCAATCCCCGTGTGGAGCCTCTCATGCTTTTTCTGAACGAAACTCAATTCATTCCTCAGGCGATGTTTACGGTGCGCTCCATCGGCGACCGCTTCGTCATCAAACTTTTGTGCCCCTCCGTCCACGAACGTCAGGCGATCATCCTCTCCGAGCAACTCGCCGCGGTCGTGTTGAGATCGAAGGGTCGATTGGTGCTGGAACTCTCCGAAATGAAGTCCTGCACCTGCGCCTGGATCAACGCGTTGCTCGGTCTTTCCAAACGCTGCCGCGATGAGGGAGGCCAACTCCTGCTTGTTTCGGTTCCCGAAGCCTTCCGGGCGGTGCTTGCGTCCACGGGACTTACCAAACACCTCGCGATCATAAGTCATCCGCTGGAAACGCGGGAAATCCTTGGCCTACCGAACGTGGAACGGTGGAAACTGGCCCTCGCGCGGCTGCTCGATCTCCCCGGCGTCGACACGCCGTACGCCAAAGCCGCTTGATCGATGGAAGGACGAATATCCGCCGCGATCGCCGTTTCGTCGGAGTGTTCACGTTCGATGAAACTCGGTCCTCACCGCAGAACCGATCGGAACACCAGTCGTCGGCGGCCGTATCACTAAAGGCGGGGGTTCGCGCCGCCGAGTTAATCGCGCCACCCTCATTCGGGGGTTTGGCTTCGCTTCATTGGCTCCTCGCAGCAGACGCTCGGGTTTTGGTTCGATAACGAAGATCGGCGCGGTCGGACGGCTTTTCGCGAACGATGGGGCTCGCTGTCAACATCAACGGACGAAAAATGCAAACCTGTTGGAACACCATCGACCTTTCTCGAGCGCGGTCGTGGGCCGTCCTTGCCCCTCTTGTGATGCTCGCCAGCGCCGGCCTCGCCCACGCCGACGACGTCCGGGCCAGCATCGTCGCCCGCAACGGCGTTCTCAACCTTGCCACGGGCGATGTCGCCACCGGCGATTTTCCCGATTTGCGCGCGACTAGGTTCCGGCCCGGGCAGCGGGCGGTCGTCGTGCTCGATGGCCCGCTGACGCCGCCCCGCCGCGCCCAACTTACGTCCTTGGGCGTTCGTCACCTTGGCTACCTTCCCGCGCACTCGTTCGCCGCCGACCTCGATGCAGCCCGGCCCGACGCCTTGGCGGCGCTCGACTGGGTCCGCCGGGTCGTGGCGTACGAAAACGCTTGGAAAACGTCTCCGGAATTGGCCGCGCCGGACCGCCCGGATTGGACCGACGCCGAACGCCGACAGATCGAGAGTGAAAACCGCAGGCTTGTGTCGGTTTGGCTCTTTCGGGGCGACGCGGACGACGAGGTGCGGGCTTGGGCCGCCGCTCCCGGCCGCCAGGTTCTCAGCGCCGAGACCATCGACGGCGGGCTCCGACTGAGCATC
>CAZJXA010000203.1:0-6147 GCA_964549785.1 uncultured Phycisphaeraceae bacterium
CGCGTGGGTGTTTTTCGTTGGATCTGCGGGGGTGTTCACGGCGATTGCGTGGGGCGGGGCGGCGGTGCTGCGCCCGGGCGCGGCGGAGGCGACCCACCTGACGGTGCTGGACCACGTCTATGGGCAGCCGGTGCAGAAGGCGCGGATGTTCGCGAGCGTGCTAGTACCTCGGTATGGGACGGCGAGTTTGAAAGTGGGGGAGGGCGCGGCCTCGGATGTGACCGGCATGGACGTCATCTCGGCGTGGGACGAACCTGAGGCGACGGGCGGGCTGGCGTTCCCGGATTCGCGCCCGTACATCACCGACGCGAACGGGCTGGACACGTTGCGCATACCGGTGCGGCAGACGATCAAGCAGATTCGCGCGGACTGGGTGGGGGGGCCGACGTGGAAGATGCCGATCCCGATGGCGGACGGTGATTCGGCGGACGGGAGGGGGACGATCGGTCTCGCCGACGGTGCGGGGTGGGCCCGCGACAAGCCGGTCGTGAGAGGCCGGTTGATTCATTCGTTGCCGGGGACGCTGCGCGACATCACGATGGTGGTGGTGACGGGGCAGCAGGACGTGCGGAGATGGAACCTCGCCGCGCGGGCGGGAGATGAGAATTACATCGCGTACGCCTTCAAGCACGCGGAGTGGCCGGCGGATGAGCCGCTGGACCTCGCGGTGATGACGACCAAGACGGGGATACCGACGTTCAGAGGTTACGTAAAGACGTTGCGGCCGCAGATACAGCAATACAACTTGAGCGGTCAGGGCGCAAAGGACTTCCCGGGCAGCCGGGTGGATCAATTGACCGCGTGGGCGTTCTTTAACCAACTGGAGCCCCCCGAACTTGAGAGCGACGACTCGGGAGCCCGCTACGCCGCGCAGCGGTGGTCGACGCACGGGTGGGACCTGGGCCGGTGGTTCACGCAACCGTGCGTGATTATCGTGGGGCACCTCACGGGTGACGGGCCGTCGGCGGATGCCCCATCGCCGGTGCCGCTGAGCCTCGACGGTGAGGCGATCGTGACGAAGGGGCGGACGATCGTGCGGTGGGTGTATCCGCTGCCGACGGCGCCGCCAGCGTTCCGGCAGACGGGCCGGGTGGGCGAGATTGAAGCGGAACCAGAGACGGAACCGGCGGTGCCGGACGCCGACGCGGACACGCCCGCACCCGAGGCGGCGGACGACGGCGGAACGCGGTAATCAATTTTTTTCAGGGGGGATCCGACCACCGTGCCCATTGTCGAAACGATCAACCTTACGAAGCGCTACGGAGAACTGGTCGCGCTGAACAATCTGAACCTGACGATCAATGAAGGGGACTGCTTCGGATTCATCGGGCCCAACGGAGCCGGGAAGACGACGACAATCAAGATTCTGGCAACGCTGCTCAAGCCGTCTTCGGGGCAGGCGAACGTGGCGGGGCTGACGGTGGGGTTTCAGAACCGCCAGATCCGCCCGGTGGTGGGGTATGTGCCGGACTTCATGGGCGCGTACGAAGACATGGTGGTGACGGAATATCTGGAGTTCTTCGCCGCGGCGTACAACATCCACGGGGCCCAGCGGAAGAAGGTGGTGCACGATGTGCTGGAACTGACGGATTTGGGATACAAGGCGACGGCGGAGGTGAATTCGCTGAGCCGCGGGATGCAGCAGCGGTTGAGCGTGGCGCGGGTGCTGCTGCACGACCCCAGGGTGTTGCTGATGGACGAGCCGGCGAGCGGGCTGGACCCGCGGGCCCGCATCGAGATGCGGGAGCTGCTGAAGGAATTGCGGCGGATGGGGAAGACGATCCTGATTTCGAGTCACATTTTGCCCGAGTTGGCGGAGATGTGCAACGTGGTCGGGATCATCGAGCGCGGGCAGTTGCTGTTCTCGGGCGGGGTTGATGAGATTCTGCGGCGGGCCAAAGTCGGGCATGTGCTGCATGTGGGGGTGACGGACAAGGCGGAGGAAGCGACGAAGTTGCTGCTGAAGATTCCGGGAGTCAAGAAAGTGACGCCGGCGCCCGAGGAGGCTTCGGACAACGCCCGCACGGGGAAGGTGCTGCAAGTCAGTTATGACGACGGGGCCGGGAGCACGTTCACGGATATACCGAACATCCTGATGAACAACGGGTTCCGGCTGACGAAGTTTGCAGAGGAGCCGGTGAACCTGGAGACGGCATTTATGCGGCTGACGAAGGGTTTGGTGCAGTAGGAGACCGGCGGGTGCGCGCGGTGTGGAGCCCGAACCCGGTCACGCGGGCCTTCGTCGCGTTTTCGACTCGGCCGTTGCGGGGCCGCTGGAGTAGCGCAGGGCCAACATCGAGCGCGAGTGCCGGGGCGCGGTTGGCCACTCGGCACCGTTCTTAACACACTTTTAGCGCAATCTGGCGTCGCCCGCCGACTTCTGGCGTCCAAGCATCCCATCCGTGCCTGCCCCAATGGACTGCTGATCGGCGCGGTCGGCGTGTAACGTCAACGGGGTGTTCGATTTCTGGCCGAAAGGTCTGAAGAGAGGATGAGAGAAATGTTGGAACTTGTGAATCTTCGTGATGCGGCCCGGGCCGCGGCGTTTGCCACCATGGTCTGCGTGGTCGGATCGGTCGAGGCGACCGTGTTGACGCAGTGGAACTTCAACACGGCGCTCGGTGTGAACAACACCCCGGCCCCCTCGGTGGGCGCTGGTTCCGCGACGCCCGTCGGGATGAACGGAGGGCTCAACAACGCCGACATCGGCAACGCCACCGGTTCGTCCGACCCGGACGCACCGAACCGCCACTGGCGTGTTCGGGGCAGCCAGAGCAATGGATGGTCGGGCACTACCCAATTGCTCTCGGGGGCTCAGTTCAACGCTTCCACTGCCGGGTTTCAGGACATTGTGGTGAGCCTCGACCTTTTCGCGACGGACGGATCGCCCCGTCACGCCCAGTTCCAGTACACCCTTGATGGAACGAGCTTCACGTCGTTCGGCGGGATTCTGGACTTCAACGCCACCAGTGACGCATGGGCCAACGGTCTGAACTTTAATCTGAGTTCGATCGTGGGCGCCAACAACAACCCGAACCTGGGCTTCAAGATTGTTTCGGCATTCTCGCCGGTGCAGTTCACCAATGCCAACGGCGTGCAGCCGGCGAACTCCGCGTTCCAGCGGACGAGCGCCGAGTTGCAGGTGTATAACGGGACCGCCGGCAATTACCGCTTCGACATGGTGACGTTCTCTGGTAATGTCATTCCGGCACCGGGGGCCGCGGTGGTCGTTCTCGGCGGGCTTTGGATCGCCCGTCGCCGCCGGTAATTGGCGCGGCGATTCGTCGGGGTTGATCACATTTACGACGGGCCGGGGCCAACGTGCCCCGGCCCGGTTTTCTTTTGCGAACCGGCGGCCCTTACGACTTTTGGCGGGTCCGGTTCAGGCGGCTGCTCAGTGGGGAACCACGGCCTGAAGGCAGACGGAAACAGAGCGGAAGGGAAGGAAGAGAACACGCGAAGTTGCGGCCAACCGGTCAGAACGGGACGGGGGCGTCACAGGTGATGTGTTCGCCAGTGGAAGGATCGCGCAGCGAGAGTTTTGAGGCGTGGAGCATGAGGCGGGTCGTTTTGGGCGCGGTGCCGTAGAGCGGATCGCCCTGGATCGGTGCGCCGAGGCCGCCCGCGGAGTGATGGTGGGTGCGGAGGGCGTTGTCGCTGAACGCGCTCGGAGGGGTCGCGGCGTGGACGCGAAGTTGGTGGGTGCGCCCCGTGACGGGCGTAAAGGCGATGCGGCATAGGCCGGGCGACCGACTGAGGATGGCGTAGTGGGTGACGGCTTCACGTCCGAACGCGAAATCGACGATTTGGTAGGGGCGGCGTTCGACATCGAGGCGGAGGGGGAGTGAAATCGTTCCCGAATCCGGCACTTGGGGAGCCGATTCGAGGAGCGCAAGGTACTGCTTGCCGACGGTGCGGGCCTCGAACTGGGCGGAAAGATTCTTCTGGGAGTCGGGGTCGAGCCCGACGACCAGCACGCCCGAGGTATCCATGTCGAGGCGGTGGACCATCATGGGGCCGGTTGCGGAGGGAAACATCGCCTTGACGCGGCTGATGACGCAGTCTTGTTTTTCAGGGCCGATGCCGGGGACGGAAAGCAGGCCCGATGGTTTGTTGACGACGACAAAGCGATGGGTGGCCAGGATGACGGGGATGGCGGATTGGGGATCAGGCATAGGGAATAGGAAGTGGAGTGATCAGAATTGCCGGTATCCTAACGGTGCGTTCGGCCGGCGCGGAGGGCTTCGACGACGAAGATCGCGGCGAGGGCGAGCAGGAGGGTCGCCACCCCGGCGTTGAGGGCTTCTTGAGAAAACGCGCCGGTTCGCCAGACGGCGCGGACGCCGGATGCGATTTGCATACCCAGAGCCGTGACTGTGATGACCATCAGGAACACCATCGGAACGGCGACAAACCAGATGCGTTTGCCGCTGCGTTTGAGCCAGACCGTGATTCCCAAGAGCGTCAGGGCCGCGAGCAATTGGTTGGAAGTTCCGAAAAGGGTCCAATAGAGGAGGTAGCCCTTCGGGTCGCTGAACATGAGGATCGTGAGGGGCGTGCCCGCGGTGACGGCGGCCGCGATCCAGCCGGCCCGTCTCGAGTGGGTGCCGAAGACTTCCTGGAGGAGGTAGCGCCCCAGGCGGGTGGAGACGTCGAGCGTGTCAAAGACGAACGTGCTGAAGGCCATGGCTCCGAAGGTGGCGGCAAAGAGGAAGGCGTCTTTGCCGAGTATGACGGTGAGGAACGCGGCGAGGCCGTCGCCGTAGATGCGGGCGGGCGGGAGACCTTTGGCGTCGGCGGGGGCGATCATCATCATGGTCGCCAGCGCGATCACGGCCACAAAGGCCTCGAGGAGCATGGAGCCGAAGGCGACGGGCTTGCAATGGCTTTCTTTCGCGATCTGCTTGCTGGTGGTCCCGCCGCAGATGAGGCCGTGAAAGCCGGAGCATGCGCCGCAGGCGATTGTCACAAAGAGGAACGGAAAAACCATCTGCGTGACCGCCCCGGCACCGGCCGTGTCGGTCTTGCGGAGCGCGGCGAGCGGATCGAGCAGGGCCGTTGCCTGTTCGGAGAGCATGGGTTGGCGAATCTCGAAGCCGCCGGCCACTATGCCTACCACGCCAACGCCGATCGCGAGATACAGGACAAAGCCGCCGAGATAGCCGCGGGGCTGCTGCAATAGCCAGACGGGCAGCATGGAGGCGATGAAGCAGTATCCGAGGATGATCGCGAACCAGGCTCGGGGCGAGAGGACGAGCGCGGTATCCACGCGGGTGCCGAGCCAGACGCACGCGAGCGCGCCCGCGACAAAGATCGGGGTCGTGATGCCGATGGGGAGTTTGGAATAGCGGTTGACCACACCGAGCAGAAGTGACAAGCCCAGGTACATCACGCTGGAGGCGGCGACGGCGCCACCCTTGTTGAAGGTCACGCCGAGTCCTTGGAATTCTTCGGAAACGCCTGCGAAGCTGGCTGCGGTCATCTGGGTGAAGGCGATGATGACGTAGACCAAGGCCACCCAAATGAACACGGAAAGGCTGAGCCAAGCGCGGCGGCCGAGATTTTTCCGGGCGATCTCGGCGATTGAGTGGGAGCCGTGACGGATGGAAGCGACCAGAGCGGCGAAATCGTGGACCGCGCCGATAAAGACGACGCCGAATCCGATCCAGAGCAGGCAGGGCAACCAGCCGAAGGTGCCGCAGGCGAGGATCGGGCCGGCGATAGGACCGGCGGCGGCGATGGCGCTGAAGTGCTGCGGCAGGAGATAAAAGGGCCGGGTGGGGATGAAGTCGATGCCGTCGGATTTGGCGACAGCGGGTGTGGTTTGGGAGTCGTCGATTCGGAAGAGGCGAGCGATCATGGTGCCGTAGAGCACATACGCTGCGGTCAGGACCAGGAGCATCGCGATCGCCATCAGTAAGAGCGTCATGGTGATAGAGGTACCACAAAGGTGGTGGGGGAGTCAAGCGGGGGGAGCGAGATGATCGCTGTTGATTGTCGGGTGGGCCCGCCGGCCCTGGCGCTCGAGACGACGTTGTTGTGTCATGGCGTGGCACGCGAGCGGGCCGCGGGATTGAACGATGATCTGGCCAAAATCGCGGGGGCAGGCGGGGTTCCGGCGGCCTTGATTGGCGTTGTCCAAGGGCG